>DATCFN010000282.1:0-8851 GCA_036509475.1 Rhizomicrobium sp.
TTTTGATGCGCGCATCCATGAGGCGCGTGGCCAGCCCGGACAGATTGAAGCCGCGACTGTGCTGCGCGAGTTGATGCATGGCAGCGCAATCCGCACCTCGCATCTGGAATGCGACCGCGTGCAGGATCCTTATTCCATCCGCTGCCAGCCGCAAGTGTTGGGACCGTGCCTCGACATGCTGCGTTACGTCGCGCGCGTGTTCGCCATCGAAGCGAACGCCGCGACCGACAATCCGCTGGTGTTCGATGGCGGCGCGGTCTTGTCCGGCGGAAATTTCCACGCCGAGCCGATCGCCATTGCGGCCGACGCGCTGGCGATTGTCATTTCCGAGATCGGCGCGTTGGCGGAACGGCGCATCGCGCTTCTGATTGATTCGTCCTTGAGCGGGCTGCCGCCTTTCCTGGCCGCGGAGAGCGGCGTGAATTCCGGCTTTATGATCGCACATGTCACCGCGGCGGCACTGGCGTCGGAGAACAAGTCACTGGCGCATCCGGCATCGGTAGATTCATTGCCGACGTCCGCCAATCAGGAAGACTTTGTCTCCATGGCGACCTTCGCGGCGCGCCGCCTGACCCAGATGAACGCCAACACGGCAAATATCCTGGCGGTGGAGCTTCTCGCGGCGGCGGAAGGCATAGAGTTCCACCGCCCATTGCAGAGTTCGAAAGCATTGGAGGCGGCCCACGCCGCCATTCGCGCCAGGAGTCCGCGCTTCGATCGGGATCGTTTCTTTGCGCCTTCCATTGTGGCGACACAAAACATCATTTTGGAACGCAGTTTCGAGTCTCTTCTGTCCGACATGCGCTTGCCGAGTTCCATCTGAACAAAAGATGGTTTCGCGTTCTTAACACTTTGGGAAATGTTTGAATCGAATATACCCCTCGCCGGGCTAACGCGTTGACAGCACTGGCAGACTCAAAAGACGGTCGGCCCGCGCTTCGGGGGCGCCATCAGTCAGCGGGCGGGGACAAAGCAGCGCAATGTGGCCTTACGCTATCCGGCGAGTTCTCGGCGCCATTCCGACGCTGTTCATCATCGTCACGCTGACGTTCTTCATGATGCGCATCGCGCCGGGCGGCCCGTTCGACAGCCAGCGCCATCTGCCGCCGGAAATCGAGCACAACATTCGCGTCGCTTATAATCTCGACAAGCCGGTTTACGAACAATACGCAATCTATCTCGGCCGCTTGGCGCATGGGGATCTTGGCCCCTCTTATAAGAACCATGACTTCACCGTTACCGAGCTGATTGAAGAAGGCCTGCCGGTCAGCGCGCGCCTCGGCTTCAGCGCCATCATTCTGGCGATCCTCCTGGGCATCACGCTGGGCACGGTGGCCGCGCTCAACCAGAACAAGGCGACCGACTATGGTGTGATGGGTCTGGCGATGGTTGGTATCACGATTCCAACATTCGTCACCGCGCCGATATTGGCGCTGATATTCGGCATTTACGGCCTGCATCTTTTCGGCTTCGATTTCTTCCTGCCTGCCGGCGGATGGAACGGGGGCGCCGTCGCAAACATGGTCCTGCCTGTAACCGTACTGGCCCTGCCGCAAATCGCGGTGATCGCGCGGCTGGTGCGCGGCAGCATGGTCGAGGTCATGCGCTCCAACTATATCCGCACGGCGCGCGCCAAGGGCCTGCCCAACCGTACGGTGGTTTTCCGCCATGCCTTGCGTGCGGCGCTTCTGCCCGTCGTCAGCTATCTCGGTCCCGCCATCGCCGGTCTGCTCACCGGATCGCTGATCGTGGAAACGATCTTCGGCATTCCCGGCATCGGCCGCTATTTCGTGGAGGGCGCCATCAACCGCGACTACACCCTCGTGATGGGGGTGGTCATCTGCTACGCGGCGTTCGTCATACTGCTCAACTTGCTGGCCGATATTCTCTACGCGGTCCTCGATCCTCGCGTGAGGTACCAGTAATGAGCGCGCCCGGTCTGACCAACAGAAACACCGAAACCATCGAGCGCGCCTTCGACATCAAAGGCCGTAGCCTCTGGACCGATGCACGGCGCCGCCTTGTCGGCAACCGCGCGGCTCTGGCCAGCCTGATCGTGCTGTCAATCATCGCCGTCCTAGCCGTCTTCGTGCCGTTTTTCTGGCCCTATTCCTATGACCAGATCGACTACGCCCATATTTCCTGCGCCCCCGACTGGTGGCCGGATTCAACTGTTCTGTGCTTTGCCGGCGGCCAGCACATTTTCGGCATGGACGCCGACGGCCGCGACCTTTTCATCCGCGTGCTTTATGGCGCGCGCGTGTCGCTTTCCGTCGGTCTTGTCGCAACACTGGTGAGCTTGCTGATCGGCGTCAGCTATGGCGCGATTGCGGGCTTCGTGGGCGGCAGGCTGGACGAAATGATGATGCGCTTTGTCGACGTCCTTTATTCGCTGCCTTACATCTTCCTCGTCATTATCCTCATGGTTGTTTTCAACCAGAATTTCTTTCTGCTGTTCGTCGCTATCGGCGCGGTCGAGTGGCTGACCATGGCCCGCATCGTCCGTGGCCAAACGCTGTCCATCAAGCAGAAGGAATTCATCGAGGCGGCGCGCGCGGCCGGTGTCGGCACTTTCGCCAATATCCGCCAACACGTCATTCCGAACATCCTTGGCACTGTCGTGGTCTATGTAACGCTGACCATCCCCACGATTATTCTGGCGGAAAGTTTTCTGTCGTTTCTGGGTCTTGGCGTGCAGGAGCCGCTGACCTCTTGGGGCGTGCTGATCTCGGACGGCAAGGATCACATGGAAACCGCGCCCTGGATGCTGATTTTTCCGGCGCTTTTTATGGCGATTACGCTGTTCTGCTTCAACTTTATCGGCGACGGGCTGCGCGACGCCCTCGACCCCAAGGATCGCTGACATGGCGCCGCCGCTTTTCGAAATCCGCGATTTCGATGTGCGCTTCGACACGCACGATGGTGAAGTGCATGCCGTCAAGAACCTCAATTTCGACATCGCCGAAGCCGAGTGTGTCGGCGTGGTCGGCGAATCCGGTTCCGGGAAGAGCCAGCTCTTCCTCGCCGCGCTCGGGCTCCTGACGTCCAACGGCGCGGCCACGGGCAGCGTGAAATTCCGCGGCCAGGAGTTGCTCGGCCTGCCGGAAAAGGGTTTGAACAAACTGCGCGGTTCGAAGATCACCATGATCTTCCAAGATCCCCTGACTTCGCTGACGCCGCACATGACCATAGGCGCGCAGGTTATCGAAGCGTTGCGGGCACATCAGAACGTATCGTCTGTCGAGGCGAACAAGCGCTGTCTCGAAATCCTCGATCTGGTGCGTATTCCCGAGGCGCGCAATCGCATACGCCAATATCCCAACGAATTGTCCGGCGGCATGCGCCAGCGCGTGATGATCGCGATGGCGACTGTGTGCGGACCGGATCTTCTGATCGCCGATGAATGCACGACGGCGCTGGACGTGACGGTACAGGCACAAATCCTGGAAATCATGCGCGATCTGAAGCGTGAGTTGAAAACCGCCATCGTACTGATCAGCCACGACATGGGCGTGATCGCCGGCATGGCCGACCGGGTCAATGTCATGCGCAATGGCGAGATCGTCGAAACCGGAAGCGCGGACGACGTGTTCTATCGTCCCAAGCACGACTACAGCAAGGCGTTACTGGATGCGATGCCGCGCGTTGACAAGCCGGTGCGCGCGGGCCACGTGCCACTGCAGCCGCTTTCGACCATCGGCGCCGAAAAAGGGCTGCTCAATGTAAAGGACCTCAAGGTCTATTTTCCGATCAGCACGGGTGGGTTTCCTTTCGCGCGCACCAAACCGTTGCGTGCGGTGGACGGAGTGAGTTTCACCCTACGCCAGGGCGAGACGCTGGGCATTGTGGGCGAATCCGGCTGCGGCAAGTCCACGCTCGCGCGCGCGGTAATGCAACTTCTCGACAAGACCGACGGTACGGTCTTGTGGTGCGGCCGCGATTTGGACAAATCGAGCGGCCCCGAATTGCGCAAGCTGCGCAAGGAGTTTCAGATCGTCTTCCAGGATCCGTTGGCGAGCCTCGACCCGCGCATGACCATCGGCCAGTCGATCTCCGAGCCGCTGGTCAACCTGCAGCCGGAACTGTCGCGTGCGCAGGTGCGCGAGGAAGTGCGCCTGATGATGGAACGCGTAGGCCTCGACCCTAACTGGATCAACCGCTATCCGCACGAGTTCTCCGGCGGCCAGAACCAGCGCGTCGGCATCGCACGCGCCATGATTGTGAAGCCCAAGCTGATCGTGTGCGACGAAGCGGTGAGCGCGCTCGACGTTTCGATCCAGTCGCAGATCGTGGATTTGATCCTGCAACTGCAATCGGAATTCGGCATGTCGATGATCTTTATCAGCCATGACCTGTCGATCGTGCGGCAGGTGGCCCATCGGGTGATGGTGCTTTATCTTGGCCGCATCGTGGAACTGGCGGATCGCAACGCGATTTACGAAGATCCGCGCCACCCCTACACGCAGGCCTTGATCGCTGCTGTGCCGATCCCCGATCCGAAAGCAGAGCGCGCAAAGCTGCATCCAGCCCTTGCGGGCGATCTGCCGTCGCCGCTCGACAGCCGCGCGCAACTGAGCTTTCTCAAGTCCAAAATGATCGATGATCCCGACGCCGAGCAGTACCGGCCCAAGCTGATCGAAGTGACCACCGGCCACTTCGTCGCCGAGCACGATCAGGTCATTTCACGCGCGTGACCTTGTAGGTCTTTTCGCTGCCGTCGATCACCATGTTGTAACTGCCGAGCATGCCGCGCTCGATCGTGACCTTGTTGTCTTCTGCGGTCTTGCTGAAATGCGCAACTTCCGTGTCGGCGGATATCTGGCGCCAGACCTGCCCGTTGTCCAGGAAGACAATGAACTTCTTGGCCAGGGTGAAGGAATAGTCTGTGACGCCTGCGGAAATACTGTCCAGCGATACCTCGGCGGTCGTAACCTTGGCCTGCGTCTCAGGGGTGCGTTCCGCGCCGAATTGTTGCGCCGTTGTCTGGTTGTCGGTGCTGGAGCCGAACAGGTTACCAAGATTGAAACCGAACCAGGACTTTTGCTCTTCGGTCGTTGGCGGGTGCGACAGGGCTTCGGGCGGCACATTCAGAGCGTCGCGCAGGCGCGGCGCCACAGCGTCGTAGCAACTCAGCCTATCCTTGCCGTCTGCAAGCGCCGCGCATTTGCCCATCGCCTCCAGCACATCCTGCCGCGGATCGGCGAAAGCGGCGCCGGAAAGAAGCACAACGAACCCCAAGGTAGTTACTGGAACGGCGCGCAAATTCATCTCTCCTTCATTCCCTTCTGGCTTAATGGCGATGGCAAGCAATGGATCGCCGGGGCGGCGTTTCGGGATCATAGGTGACCGCCCTGCGCGAAGCGAGTGCGCCCCCGAGGGGGCGCGAGGAGACTAGATGGCGAAGACCCCAACTGGGTTCAGCCGGCGAGCGCTCATGGGAGCGGCGGCCGTTGCGGCTGTTGTCGGCTGCACGGCGTTCTCCTTGCGCGGCGGACCAAGCCTCACGCGCCGCTCCATCAGCGACGACAAGACATTAAATCGCGGCAACAATGCCGAGCCGGATTCGCTTGACCCCCAGAAGATTCAGACGACCTGGGAAAACAACATCGTCGGCGACATGTTCATGGGCCTCTTGACGGAAGACGCGGCGGCCAATCCGGTGCCAGGCGCGGCCGAAAGCTACGTCCAGAGCGCTGACGGCCTGACCTATACATTCAAAATTCGCGATCATCATTGGTCGGACGGCGTGCCGGTGACGGCGCATGACTTCGTGTTTTCGCTGCGCCGCATCCTCAATCCGAAGACGGCCGCGCCCTATGCGTCGCTGCTCTTTCCGATCAAGAACGCCGAAGACATCAACGGCGGCAAGCTGCCGGGCACAGAGCTCGGCGTGCGCGCCCTCGACGACCGCACGCTGGAAATGACGTTTGCGTTCCAGGTGCCCTACCTGCCGCAGTTGCTGACGCATTACACGATGATGCCGGTGCCGCAACATGTGGTGGAGAAACACGGCGATCAGTGGCTGCGGCCGGAAAACATTGCGGTCAACGGGACCTACAAGCTGAAAGAATGGATTCCCAACGACCACATAACGCTGACGCGCAATCCGCGTTTTTACGATGTCAAAAACGCCCGCATCGAAACCGTCAATTTCTACCCGACGCAGGATTATTCCGCAGCGCTGAAGCGGTTCCGCGCAGGAGAGTTGGACACATCCGGCGGCGTCCCGTCATCAGAGATTGAATGGCTCAGAAACAAACTGCCGGGCGTTCTGCGTGTTGCACCTTGGATTTCTGTCCAATACGTGGGTTTCAACTTCACTACCGCGCCGTTTAATGATCTGCGCATCCGTCAGGCCGTATCGCTCGGTATCGACCGCGAAATCATCGCGACGAAAGTGATGCGCGCAGGTGAGACTGCCGCCTATAGCTTCGTGCCGCCGCACATGCCTGGCTATCCGGGCAAAGCCCAGGTCGCGTTCAGGAACACGCCCATGCCGGCGCGTATCGCCAAAGCCAAGGCGCTTCTGGCCGAGGCCGGATATGGGCCGAACAATCCCCTGGCCTTCGACTTCGCGTACCAGGATCAGACCGATCGCAAACTGATCGCGGTCGCGCTGCAATCGATGTGGAAAAACATCGGTGCGCAGGTGCGGCTTGTCCCCGCCGACGCGCAGGTTCACTACAATCAGCTTCGCCGCCAGCACTTTCAGGCGGCATGGAGTGGCTGGGTGGCGGACTATCGCGACGCCAAGGATTTTCTGTTCGTGGCGCAGACCTCGTCCAAGGACATGAACGCCGGGCGCTATTCCGATCCCAAATTCGACGCGCTCATGGCGCAATCCGACATCACGCGGGACCCGATAGTGCGACAAGGGCTTCTTCAACAGGCAGAGCAAATCATGCTAGACGATGTGGCGCTCGCGCCGGTCATCAACGACGTGTCGCGCGCTATTGTTTCCAAGCAGGTGAAAAACTGGACCGACAACGACGTGACCATCAATCGCACGCGCTACCTGTCGCTGAACCGGTCTATCGCCGACGTTTGATCTCCCAGATTTGTGCTTTCACCGGATCGCGCCTGCCGGTGCTCTTCGTGTTCGTGTTGGCGGCGGCTATTGCCGCGTGTTCGCCCGCCGCGCCGCCCGGCCCTTATCTCAATCGCGGTAATGGCGGAGAGCCCAAAAGCCTCGACCCGCATTTCATCGACGGCCAGTGGGAATCAAATATCGAAGGCGACCTGATGATGGGTCTGGCAACGGAGGACGCGGCGGGCCGGCCGATTCCGGGCGCCGCTACCAGTTGGGAAATTTCCGCCGACGGGAAAACCTGGACCTTTCACATTCGCAATCACACCTGGTCGGATGGTGTGCCGGTGACGGCGCAAGATTTCGTGACCGCGTGGCGGCGGCTGCTCGACCCGAAAACGGCCGCGCCCTATGCCTACAATATGTGGGTCGTGAAGAACGCCAAAGCGGTCAGCGACGGTGAACTTCCGTCCACTGCGCTGGGCGTCAGCGCACCAAACAGCAAAACGCTGATCGTCCAGCTGGAGCATCCGGCCGCCTATCTGCCGGAACTGCTGATGCACCAGACGGCATTTCCAATTCCGCGTCATCTCTATCAGAAACTCGGTAACGCCTGGGCGCGCCAGCAGAACATTGTCTCGAACGGCGCCTATATGGTGAAAGATTGGGTGCCGAACGATCACGTCACATTGGTAAAGAATCCGCGCTTCTATGATGCCGCGCACGTCCGCATTGACACCGTGCGCTATTTCAACACCAGCGACGCACAATCCGCATTGACGGAATTTCGCGGCCACCAGCTCGACACGCAAGATCCCTATCCCGCCACGGCGATCGACTGGTTGAAGACCCACATCGCGCGCGACATCCGCAGCGTTCCCTATCTTGGCGTCGACTACATAGCGATGAACCAGATGCGCAAGCCGTTCCAGGACAGGCGCCTGCGCGAAGCGATCAGCCTTGCCTACAATCGCGAGGCCATTGTCTACAAAATTCGGCGCATCGGCGAGGTGCCAGCTTACAGTATGATCCCGCCCGGTGTGGCCAACTATCCAGGTGTGGCGACGCTAAGCTTCAAATCCCTGCCCTATGCCGCGCGCCTGGCCAAGGCAAAGGCGCTGATGCAGCAAATGGGATATGGCCCGCAACACCGCCTACATATCGTCTATGCGATTTCGACAAATCCGGACCAGCGGCGCATGGCGGCGGTGATTCAGCAAATGTTGTCGCAGATATTCATCGATACGACGATCAGTTCGGTTGAGATCGCCCATCATCTCCAGCGCATGCAGCAGCACGATTTCGACATCGCCAATGCGTCATGGATCGCCGATTTCAACGACGCCAGCAACTTCCTGGACCTGCTCCGCTCCGGTGCGGAAAACAACTATGGCGGCTATTCCAATCCGGCGTTCGACGCCTTGATGGACAAGGCGCAGCATACCGTGGACCTGAAGCAGCGCGGCGAGATTATGAACCGCGCCGAACAGATGGCGCTCGATGATTCTGCGTGGATGCCCTGCTATTTCCTGCTGACGATGGATATTGTGCAGCCTTGGGTGAAGGGCTGGGTGCCCAATCTGCGCGGTTTCAACCGCACCCGTTGGCTTTCTATCGAAGGACGCCCCTGAACGCTTGCCCCAATGCAGCGCGTCGGGCATTTTCGCATAACTGACGTCGACTCCAGGGAAGCTCGCAGGCTGGCCCTTCCCCGCGAGCATATGCACTGCTCCCGGACGAAAACGGTCGCCGGTGACGCTCCCAGAGTCTCTGGCACGCGCCCAAAGCTGGAGGGAGAGATTTCGCATTCTACGATCAACAAGC
>DATCFN010000283.1:0-2968 GCA_036509475.1 Rhizomicrobium sp.
ACCAATACGCTGCGCTACGGACGGGCCGACGAGCACCCGCCGCAGCGGCGCATGGTGCGGCTCAAGCCGATTGTCGAAGAGGCGCGCGAGGCCGCGCTGGATGGAAAACACAACGTCCTGGTCCATGACGACGTGGAAGACGTTTTTGAAATCGACGCCGATGCGGCGCAGCTTTTTCGCGTTCTTCTCAACCTGCTCCGCAATGCGGGCGAGGTGCTGAGCGATAAAGGTGGCACTATTTGCGTCTCCGCAGCACGCAGCGGCGCCCAAGCGACGATCGACATCGCGGATAACGGGCCGGGCATTCCGCATAGCGTGCGCGAGCGTCTGTTTCAACCCTTCGCCGGATCGGCGCTCTTGGCAAGCTGGTCGGATGCAAGCTGTGCGCTGGAGAGAATGTTTCGCAGGTCGTGCTGGATCTTCGCCACCGCCGTGCCCAGCGCGGCCAGCCGCGCGCGCTGCTGGAGCGAGGCGTAGATGTCGCGTTGCATGGACGCCAGTTCGCGCTCCGCGATGCCGATTTCATCGCGCCGCGGCGACGGCATGACGATGCGGCTGGCATCTTCCGGATTGGCGCGGAAATTCACCATCGCCTTGGTGATGTACCGCATCGGCCGCACCAGCACGAGATAGAGGCTGATGAAAACCAGGATACCGGTCGCCAGCGAAATCAAAACCGCGAGCAGCAGGATGCCCCAGGCATAACTCTTCAACTGCGAATGAATCGGTTTTTCGTTGACGATGGCTTCCACGGCCTGCGCGTCTCTGATCTTGGTCGGCGCGGTGATCTGCAAAATCCGCTGCCCCCCGTTCAAAAGACAATCCATGCCGTTGAGCATGTCGACGAACGGATTGCTGTTGCGCAGGTCGATGCGCACGTCGATCCGCGAGGGAATTTCGTTCGACAAGAATATCTCGCGCTGATCGGCGCGCGGCAGCATCACCGCGATGGCGCCGGCGCGGGTCAGAAGCTGTGCGCGCAACGCATCCGACAATCCGTTCTTCGGCTCGGTGAAGGGCAGAATGGCGATCTCGGCGGCGTCGACGCGCGCGCCCAGCAGGTTGCGATGATAGCGCCCGATGGACGGCACGAAGATCGCGACCTGCGTGATCATCACATAAAGAATGGTGAGCAGCAGCAGCCGGCCGGACAGGCTGTGAGCGACAAGCCCCCAACCATCTCCCATTCTGCCGCGCAACTGCCCCGTCATGCGTTATGAAGCCCTATGTATGTGCCGGGTCGCATGCATCGTCCGGCCTATGCCGCTTGAATGGTTGGAATGCCGCTGACATCCACCGTGCGTTCGGCGTGCCACGCATCATGGGCCGCCTGCATCCGAAGCCAGACGCCCGCGCCATCGCCGAACGCTTTGCCAAGACGCGCCGCGACTTCCGGCGAGACAGGCTTTTTCTCATTCAGGATGTCGTAGAGATGCTGACGCGAAATACCGAGCGCCTTGGCAAGGGCCGACTTGCCCATCTCGATCGCGGGCAGAATGTCTTCGCGCAACAACGCGCCGGGATGTGACGGCGCCCGGTTGGGGTCTTTCTTTGCGGCATATTCGATCATGACAAACTCCTTTACGCTTCCCGATCAGTGGTATTGCTCGAAATCGACACGCCAGGCATCGCCGTCCGCGAATTCAAACGTGATGCACCATGGTCCGTTCGCATGCACGGTGAAACGCACCGGTTTGAAGCCCCGCAGGGCATGAAAATCGAAACCCGGCAGGTGCATTTCCTCGGCAGTGGCTGCGACGTTGAGGCGGTCCAGCCGCCGCAAGATGCGCGTATGCATTGCCGCGGCGATTTTGGCGGACTTGCCCGTGGTCCATAGTTCGGCAAGCGGCTTGCTTCGGAACGACCGGATCATGACGAGATGTAAGCTTACTGCTTACAGTCTGTCAACAACTTGCTTACAGGCCGGGTGGCGGCGCGATGCGCCTTCTCGATTGACAGGCTTGGGGGGCTCCCCTAGAAACCCCGCTCTTAAAAGAGGCCCGGCAAATCCGGGATTTGAGCCATGAAGCGTCCTTATCAGCCGAGCAAGATCGTCCGCAAGCGCCGTCATGGCTTCCGTTCGCGCATGGCCACGGCTGGCGGCCGCAAGGTTCTGGCCCGCCGCCGCGCGCATGGCCGCAAGAAACTCTCGGCCTAAGACCTTGCCGGAACCGGCCAAACCGGGCCGGCCCGCCATGAAACGCCTGAAAATTCGCGCCGATTTCCTCCGCGCCGCCTGCGGAATCCGCCGTTCCACGGCAGGATTGACGCTGGAACTTTGCCCCACGCCCAGCCCCGACGCCGCCAGCTTGCGGGTGGGATTTACGGCCAGCCGCAAGGTGGGCAACGCCGTCGCCCGCAACCGGGCGAAAAGACGTCTGCGCGCTGCTGCTGCGGCTCTGCTTCCCCTTCATGGCAAGGGGGGGCATGACTATGTTCTGGTCGCCCGGGTCGCCACGATAACGCGGCCATTCGACAATTTGCTGGCCGATCTGGCGGGTGCGCTGAAAGCGGCCCATGCCAGGCTGGACCAGGCCGATGCAGGAGAAAAAAAGTGACGGACCGGCCGGCAGATTCGTTTCGGCGCGCCGGCGTCGCCGCACTGACGGCGCCGATCCGGTTCTATAGAAAGTTTTTGTCGCCACTTCTGCCACCGGCCTGCCGTTTCGATCCGACCTGTTCGGTCTATGCCATTCAGGCCATCGAGACGCACGGACCGCTCAAAGGTTTCGCATTGGCGGCAAGACGGTTGTTGCGCTGCCATCCCATTCATTGGCTCGGAGGATCGGAAGGGTTCGATCCCGTGCCGCCCCGCAAGTAGAGATCCATGGAAATCAATCGAAACCTCATCGTCGCCGTTCTGCTCTCCATCGCCGTGATGGCCGGTTGGGAATATTTCGTAATGATTCCCCAGCAGAAGACTGAGCAGGCCAAACAGCACGAACTCGCGCTCGAGAAAGGCGCGGAA
>DATCFN010000284.1:0-3335 GCA_036509475.1 Rhizomicrobium sp.
CCACATGACTTCTACGCCGGCCACCACTTCAACGCACTCGGCGGGTTATCGCTGGCCTCGGCGAGCCGCGTCGCTTCCGCCAGCGTGATCGGCTCGCCATGTTTCCAGAATTCGACGTACTTCCACGGCCGGCGCGGCTGGATGTATTTCACATCGGAGCCGTCACCCGCGTCGATGATCTTGATGCCCGACGTACGCGCCAAGGCAAAAAAGATCGGGCGCGGCGGCGGGATGTGACTCTTGCCGACCTGCGCGCCTATGTGGACGGCCTCCGGCTTCAAGGTCTTGTCTTCGATGCGCCGGGCATAGTTTGGCGCCGCGAGAAAGGCACAAACCTGCACGGCATAACGCAGGCACTCCTCGTGCCCATGCGGCTCGATCGACAAGCCCTCTTCGTGAAACGCGGTGACCGGTCCGGCGACGAACCACATCTGACCAAGCTTCAACGGTTTGCCGCACAGCCCGCAAAGTTTTTTCGCAAGCACCATGTTGACCGTCTGCCGGTCATCGACCGTGAAATGGGGCGTGCCGTTCTCATCCCGGTAAATAATGAACGGGATCGGCAGGCCGCGGCGGTCGCGCTCATTCTTCGACAGGCTGAAGGGAATGGGAACGTCTTTCAGGAGATCCCCCGTTAGTCGATTTTCGCGGGCGTGATCGCGACGCTTTCGCCGCAACCGCAGGCGGCCGTCTGGTTCGGATTGTTGAACACAAAGCGCGCGCCCAGTTTCTCGCGCACGAAATCCATCTCCGTGCCGATCAGGAACATGATCGCCTTGGGATCGATGAACACCTTCACGCCCTTGTCCTCGACCACTTCTTCGAAGGCCAAAGCCGCGTCGGCGTAGCCCATTGTGTAGCTCATGCCCGCGCAGCCGCCGTTCGTGACACCCACCCGCACGCCGGCATGTTCACCGTTCGAGGCTTCGATAATTTCGTGAATGCGCGCCGCCGCCGCGTCCGACAGGCGGATCGCCTTGGGCCGTTCGCGTTTCGGTTTCGCCGGAGTCGTTGTCGCCATTTCCATCGCCATCACCACATATTCAATTCGAGTTTCGCGGATTCGCTCATGCGCTCCGGCGTCCAGGGCGGATCGAAGGTCATGTTCACCGTCACCGCGCCGATGCCTTCGATGGTTTCCAGCGCGGTCTTCACCATCACCGGCATCTCGCCCGCGACCGGACAGGCCGGCGCGGTGAGCGTCATGTCCACCGTCACGTCGAAATTGTCGGCAACATCGACCTTATAGATAAGGCCGAGTTCGTAGATGTCGACGGGGATTTCCGGATCGTGAACGGTCTTCATCGCGGCCACAAGTTTCTCCGTGAACGCTTCCAGTTCCGCCGCAGGAATGGCGGAGACTTCCGGTTTGGTGGCTTCCGCACTCATGCCGTCACCGCCGCGCCATTTTCCAGCGCCGATTTCATTGTGTGCCACGCCAGGGTCGCGCATTTCACACGCATAGGGAACGCCGACACACCAGCCATCACGTCGAGCTGTTCGCGGTCATCGCCTTTCAACTCGGTGGCGTCCTCACCCTTCACCAGATGCAAGAAGCCGCCCATAAGTTTTTCCGCTTCCGCGACCGTGCGGCCCACAACCATGTCCGTCATCATCGACGCCGACGCCTGGCTGATCGCGCAACCTTTGCCTTCAAACTTGATGGCGTCGATTTTGTCGTTGGCATCGAGGATGAGATTGATCTTCACCCGGTCGCCGCAGAGCGGATTGTGGCCCTCGGCATGATGCGTCGCCTCCGGCAGCGGACCAAAATGGCGCGGATGTTTGGAGTGATCGAGGATCACGTCCTGATAAAGCTCGCGAAGACTGTCATCCATCATGCTAACTCAAAATCTTTCGCGCTCTGGCGAGCGCCGCAATCAGCGCATCCACATCGGCGCGCGTGTTGTAGAGCGCGAACGACGCGCGGCTGGTTGACGCCACGCCGAACCGCTCCATCAGCGGTTGCGCGCAATGATGTCCGGCGCGCACCGCCACGCCTTCACGATCCAATATAGTGGCAACATCGTGCGCATGCATCCCCTCCATCTCGAAAGATAGGATCGCTCCCTTCCCCGGTGCATCACCGATCACGCGCAGCCAGTTGAATTCCCTGACGGCATCTCGGGCATAGGTCAGAAGATCATGTTCATGCACCGCGACGGCCACGCGGTCGAAGGAATTCATATAATCGATCGCCGCCGCGAGGCCGACGCTTTCGATGATCGCGGGTGTTCCCGCCTCAAACCGCGCCGGCGGATCGGCATAGGTGACGATATCGCGCGTGACTTCGCGGATCATCTCGCCGCCGCCATTGAACGGTCGCATGGCTTTGAGATGCGCACGCTTGGCATAGAGCGCGCCGATGCCGGTGGGGCCGTACAGCTTGTGACCGGTGATGGCATAGAAATCGATATCCAGATCGCGGACATCGACAACGTCATGCACCGCACCCTGGCATCCATCGCCCAGAACCGGCACGCCCTTGGCATGTGCGCGCGCGACGATCTCTTTCAGCGGCGAAACAGTGCCCAGCACGTTGGACATATGCGTGATGGCGACGAGTTTGGTTTTCGGCCCGATGGCGGCATCCACGGCCTCGATATCCAGCGAACCGTCATCGCGCACATCGACCCACTTAAGGACCGCACCCCGCCGCTCGCGCAGGAAATGCCACGGCACGATGTTGGAGTGATGTTCCATCACCGACAACACGATCTCGTCGCCCGGCCGGATACGCGGGGCGAGATAGGAATAAGACACCAGATTGATCGCTTCCGTGCCGCCCTTGGTGAAGACGATCTCGTCTTCATGTACGGCATTCAGAAACGTCTGCACCGTCCGGCGCGCGGCTTCGTAAGCGTCGGTGGCTTTGCCGGAGAGATAATGCACGCCCCGATGGACATTGGCGTATTCACTCTGCGCGAAATCACGCATCGCATCCAGAACCTGACGCGGCTTTTGTGCGGAGGCTGCGCTGTCCAGATAGACCAGCGGCTTACCGTAAACCGGCTTGTCAAAGATCGCGAAATCCTTGCGCGCCGCGGCGGCGTCGAACTTCGCTTCGATTTTTTTCGGCTGCGCGGTCATGACAGAGTTTCCAGCGCGGCATCGACCGCCTGCCACACGCTTGCGCGGATAGTTTCATCTTCAATCTGCTCGACCGCATCGCCAATAAAGGCGCGCATCAACAGAGCACGCGCTTCGGCCTCAGGAATGCCGCGGGATCGCAGATAGAACAGCGACTCCGCATCCAGATCGCCCACCGCTGCACCGTGCGCGCATTTCACATCGTCGGCGAGAATTTCCAGTTCGGGCTTCAGATCAATCTCCGC
>DATCFN010000285.1:0-2095 GCA_036509475.1 Rhizomicrobium sp.
GTCATACAACAATCACTGACGCATCCACAGAAATTGGATACGCTTTCAACAGGCTCACTGAGTCGCATGAGCCAACGGGGGCAGCACTGGTGCAGATTTGCACTTTGCCAAATGCGAACACCGAACGGCTGAAGAGCGCCGCCCTTCATCACACATCTGTAAGACATCCAACCGTTCCGTCACGGAACGGTCACCCTCAACATCACAGTGTCTCATTGACCAGGGAGCATCCATGGCCAAGCGTTCCACGCGTCGTAGAGTCCGCGAACACGGTTTCAACAACGAACATGAATCCGACAATGTGCATGCCCTTTTCCCGCCGACCGGCGGCGGCTGGAGTCCGCTGGACAGCGAACGCGACACGCGGGATCGAAAATACGTAAAGAACATCCGGGCGATGAGCCCGCTGCAGCAAGCCTTGATGGACGCCATCGACGAGCGCGCCGTTGTTCTGGCGCTCGGCCCCGCGGGAACGGGCAAGACCTATCTCGCCATCGCCAAGGCCGTTGAAGCGCTGGAGCAGAACCGTGTTGCGCGCATCGTCCTGTCACGGCCGGCGGTGGAAGCGGGCGAAAGCCTTGGCTTTCTCCCCGGCGATCTGCAGGACAAGCTGGCGCCTTATCTTCGCCCGCTTTATGACGCGCTCACCGAGCGGCTCGGCACCAAGCGGCTCAAGGCATTGCTGGCCGACGGCACGATCGAGATCGCGCCGGTGGCTTACATGCGCGGGCGCACGCTCAACAACAGCTTCGTGGTGATCGACGAGGCGCAGAACTGCACCTATGGCCAGCTCAAGATGTTGCTGACGCGGCTTGGCTGGCGCTCGACGATGGTTCTGACGGGCGATCCCGATCAGACCGATCTGCTTCCGGGCATTTCGGGCTTCGGGGATATTGCCTCGCGGCTGGAGCGTGTGCCGGAAATTTCCGTCACGCGGCTGGGCGACGCCGATATTGTGCGTCATCCACTTGTTGCAAGCATGCTCACAGTGCTTTGAAATAACATGCTAAAGTGCGGTTCGCCGGATGGCGGATCGCGCTTTAGACCGCCAGCATGATGTTGAGGGCGAACAGCCCGATGATGAAGCTCCAATAGGCGCTGAGCGCCGCTGCGAGCCAGAAGGCGAAGGTCGAACAACCTTTGGTGCGCCAGGACTTCGCGGCGTTGTCGAGCAGGACCGTCGGACCTGCCACGACCATCACGACGTAATAGGTAAACCGCCCAGCTTTGCTCTCCGCCTTTTTGGGGGTCAGCAGCCTGTAGATATTGGCGATGATGCCAGACACGGCCAGGCCGCCCGTCAGCGCGTAGAGAAAAACCAGAAGATTGTGAATCATGACGGCCCCTTCAGATGAGAGGGGAATTGCAGCCCTCATGCCCGCTGGAACCGGGAAAAACGAAGGGTTTTGTGTCATTTCGGATCATGTCGCCGGGATCGGCATTTCGCCGGGACGTCAGCCGTCCGATTTTCGGGCAGGCGACCGCGGCGGCACCGCAACGCGCCAGCGCAAATCGGCGCCTGCGACATCGGCGGTGGGCGGGAAATTCACGTTTTGCGTGTTACAAAAATTGCGGAGACCGACTCATAAAATGCCCGCGAACCGGATGAGCCGAAGCGCCGACGACAATGATGGAACCGTGAAGCAACGGTCGGGATGGTTGATCCCGATCGCGGTCTTTGTCGTGACCGCCGGCCTGTCCGCGATCATCCTGCTATTCTACCTGGCACCGACGCCGACATCCTTTATCGAAGAGCACGCGGCGCCGACTTCGCGCACCGACAAGGTCGCGCTCTCGGTGAATGGGCTGAAATTCGACGTGCCCGCCAACTACATCAAATTCGCCAGCGCGCGCCAGGGCGGCCCGCGCAAGGAAGTGGCGCTTTTCACCACCTTCCCCGATTTCGAAGGCTATTCGGACAGCAACGCTTCGGACTTCTCCGACAATGCCGCGGACTCGCCGGTGATCTTCCTTCTGCTGCGCGAGGAGCAATACAAAATCAGCGAGGCCGACCGGCTGCAGCGCGTCTATATGGGTTACATTACCGATCCGGCGGGCAAGCCGGGACCTTTCGGGCTGACGCAATATGTCTTCC
>DATCFN010000286.1:0-2015 GCA_036509475.1 Rhizomicrobium sp.
TTCCTAACCAGAGCATGAAGGCGCCGACGTACCGACGGCGAGACCGTGAGGAATATGCCAGTTCGCATGCGCCAGACTCGCACACGCCAGCACATCCGGGAATCCCAAACGGGATTCTAATGTCAGGTTTTATCCACTAGGATGGAAGCCAAAAGAAATCGGAGTCATCGAAGACATCAGCAGGCCGGGGTATTTCGGCTAACGCTTGTCATCCCCGGCCGAGCGTAGCGAGGGGAAGGGGACCCAGGCGGTGCGATAGGAATGGTGCCGCATACCTGTGCGCCTGATGTCAAAGACTCTTCGAGTCGAACCGCCTGGGTCCCCTTCCCTCGGCGCGCGATGCGCGCCTCGCCGGGGATGACAGCTTAGACCAGCTCCACCGCCACGGCGGTCGCTTCGCCGCCGCCGATGCAGAGGGAGGCGATGCCGCGTTTTTTGCCGCGGGCTTTCAGCGCGTTCAGCAGTGTCACGATGATTCGCGCGCCGCTGGCGCCGATGGGGTGGCCCAGTGCCGTCGCGCCGCCGTTCACATTGACCTTGGCGTGGTCGAGGCCGAGGTCGCGCATGGCGATCATCGCGACGTTGGCGAACGCCTCATTGATCTCAAAAAGATCGACATCGTCCTTTGTCCAGTTTGCGAGCTTCATCACCTTCTCGATGGCGCCCACCGGCGCGGTGGTGAACCAGCGCGGCTCATGCGCATTGCTCGCCTGCGCCACGATGCGGGCGATGGGCTTTAGCCCTTTCGCCTTGGCCACATCGCCACGCGCCAGCACCAGCGCCGCCGCACCGTCGGAGATCGACGAGGAATTGGCAGCCGTCACCGTGCCATCCTTGGCGAAGGCGGGCTTGAGCGTGGGGATCTTCGCGGGGTCGGCCTTGCCGGGCTGCTCGTCGATGGCAACGACGACCTCGCCCTTACGGCCAGCGACCTTCACCGGAACGATCTCGTCCTTGAACGAGCCGTCTTCGCTGGCGCGTTTGGCGCGCTTCAGCGACTCCGCGGCATAGGCGTCCTGCGCCTCGCGCGTGAACTGATAGTGCCGCGCGGCGTCCTCGGCATAAGTGCCCATGAGGCGATGCTCGTAGGCGTCCTCGAGGCCATCGAGGAACATGTGATCCTTCACCTCGCCGTGGCCGAGGCGATAACCACCGCGCGCTTTCGGCAGCAGGTATGGCGAGTTCGTCATGCTCTCCATGCCGCCCGCGACTATGATATCGGCGTGGCCGAGCGCGAGTTGGTCGGCGGCGATCATCACCGCCTTCATGCCCGAGCCGCAAACTTTGGAGATCGTCGTCGCCGGCACGGTGTTGGGAATGCCCGCATGGATCGACGCCTGCCGCGCGGGCGCCTGGCCCACGCCAGCGGAGAGCACATTGCCCATCAGCGTCTCATTCACATCGCCCGGCTGGATGCCCGCGCGTTCCACCGCCGCCTTGATCGCGACGGCGCCAAGCTCCGGCGCGGACATGGCCGAAAGTTCGCCCTGAAACGCGCCCATCGGCGTGCGCGCACATGCCAAAATCACCACATCGCCAGACGCCATCGAAACCTCCTGCCGCGTAAATATAGTCGCGGGGTATCATGTAACCAAAGGCCCGGCAAACAACAGGAAAGAGCGCAATTTCCGATCCGTGGCCGGGCAAGGACCTGCCTGAAAAGCCGTTCATCATCCGCACGGCATTGTTATTCGTTTCGCGCCGCCGGCAGGCGTTACGTTCCATGCGATCCACTGGGGTTCTCACATGATCCGTTTGTTTGTTGTTGCGGCTCTCTGCATGACGCCGTTCGCCGCGAGCGCTGCCGAAACCGCCGCCACGCCAATGACACTGGACGGCATCATCCACCCCGGCAGCGACGACACCCTCGCCTTCACACCCGACGGCAACACGGTGTTCTTCGACCGCAGCGAAGGTCCGCACAAGACGGTGATGATTTCGCATCGCGTCGATGGCCACTGGTTGCAGCCCGCGGTCGCCAGTTTCTCCGGTCAATGGTTCGATCAGGATCCGCT
>DATCFN010000287.1:0-2416 GCA_036509475.1 Rhizomicrobium sp.
TACCGACCTTGAACGCGACAAGATCAACGCCGAGCTCATTGAAGTTGCCGAGAAGATCAAGGACCTTCTGGACATCATTTCCAGCCGGCCGCGCCGCATGGAAGTGATGCGTGAGGAACTGTTGCGGGTGCGCGAGGAAATCGCCGTGCCGCGCATGAGCGAAATCGGCGACCATGCGTCCGACCAGGCCGACGAATCGCTCATCGAGCCGGGCCAGATGGTGGTTACCATCACGCGCGACGGCTTCATCAAGCGCACGCCGCTGGAAATATTTCGCGCGCAGAACCGTGGCGGGCGCGGCCGCACCGCCGCCGGCACCCGTGGTGACGACGTGGTGGCCCGCAGTTTCAATGCGCACACGCATCAATGGGTGCTGTTCTTCTCCAGCGGCGGCAAGGCGTTCCGCGAAAAAGTCTGGCGTTTGCCTGAAGCTTCGCCGACAGCGAAGGGCAGGGCGCTGGTTAACCTGCTGCCCGAGCTCGGCAGCGACCAGATCACCACCGTGCTGCCGCTGCCGCAGGACGAATCGTTGTGGGAAGCGCTGCACCTGGTATTCGCCACATTGTCGGGCAACGTTCGGCGTAACAAACTCTCCGATTTCGGCCGCATCCGCACCAGCGGCCTGATTGCCATGAAGCTCGACGAAGGCGACCGCCTGATCGGCGTCGCCACCTGCCGCGATGGCGACGACGTTCTGCTCGCCACGAAGTGCGGCCGTTGCATCCGTTTCCAGATTACCGACGATCAGTTGCGCGTGTTCACCGGCCGCGAATCCGCCGGCGTACGCGGCATCAAGCTCGCCACCGGCGATGAAGTGAACAGCCTGTGCGTGCTGCGCCATGTGGACGCGGACACTGCCGAGCGCGCCGCGTATCTGCGCCTCGCCGCTGCCCGCCGCCGCGCCGCGGGCGCCGACGAAGATAGCGAAACGACTGCCGAGCCCGATGAGGAGCAGGCGGCCGAACAGGTCACGCTGAGCGCGGAGCGAATTGCCGAACTGGACGAAGCGGAGGAAATATTGCTCACCGTCACGGACGGTGGTTTTGGCAAACGCTCCTCCGCGTACGATTACCGCACCGCCGGGCGTGGCGGCCAGGGCATCGCGAACATCGTGCTCTCAACACGCCGCAACGGCACCGCCGTGGTCGCCACCCTGCCGGTGCGCCGCGGCGACGACGTGATGCTGGTCACCGACGTCGGGCGCCTCATCCGTGTCCCGGCCGACCAGGTGCGCATCACCGCGCGCCAATCCATGGGCGTCACGCTGTTCCGCACAGCGGAAGGCGAAAGCGTCACTAGCGTATTCCCGGTGCTTGAAGAAGCGGGTAACGGCGACGAACCGGTTGAAATCGTAACCGATGAGCCCCCGAATGACTGAACGGATCGGAATCTACCCAGGCACGTTCGATCCCGTTACGAACGGCCATCTGGATATCATCGGCCGCGCCTTGCGCCTGGTGGATCGCCTCGTCGTTGGCGTCGCGCGCAATATCGGCAAAGGTCCGCTATTCGACGTGCAGGAACGCGTCTCTCAAGTGCGAGACGAATGCGAAATCCTCGCCAAGCGCGCCGGTGCAGCCATCGATGTCGTCAGTTTCGATACGTTGCTGATCGAATTCGCACGCGCCAGCGGAGCATCGATTATCGTGCGTGGCTTGCGCGCCGTGTCGGATTTTGATTACGAATTCCAGATGGCGGGCATGAATTACCGCCTGGAAAGCGGCATCGAAACCGTCTTTCTCATGGCCAGCGAGCACCACCAGTTCATTTCGTCACGCTTCGTCAAGGAAATCGCGCAGCTTGGCGGCGATGTATCCAGCTTCGTGCCACCCTTGACGCTGGCACGCATTCTGGCCCGTATCAGGGCTGAAAAGGGAGAGAAGTAACAATGCAGCGTAGGACACTCTTCGCGGCCGCCGCCGCGCTTTGCCTGGCAATGCCGGCGCTGGCTGACGAAACCATGTCGGCGTCGAAGCCCGACCCCGACAACACAGTGTATCTGGACATCCCAGCCGGCCGCGTCGTTATCAAGCTGCGACCAGACCTGGCGCCGCTGCACGTGGCACGCGTGAAACAGCTTTGCCACGACCATTTCTACGACGGCACACCGTTCCACCGTGTTATCGAAGGCTTCATGGCGCAAGGCGGCGATCCCACCGGCACCGGCGAGGGCGGCAGCAAATACCCGAACCTGAAAGCCGAATTCAGCAGTTCCGCGCATTTCGTCCGCGGCACCGTCGGCGCCGCACGCTCCAGCGACCCCGATTCCGCCAATAGCCAGTTCTTCATCATGTTCGCGCCGAACCCGTCGCTCGATGGTCAATATACCATCTGGGGCAACGTTATTTCGGGCATGGAATTTGTTGACAAGATCAAGCGTGGCGAAGGCGAGGGCGGCGTTGTGAAGAATCCCGAT
>DATCFN010000288.1:0-3452 GCA_036509475.1 Rhizomicrobium sp.
AATTTCATTTCATCGCGGCGCTGATGACCGATCACACGCGCAAGAAAGCCGACCGGCACGGCTTCATGGCGCATGTCTGCCAGCTGCGCCCCGAAAGCCGCGGCTATATCTCGATCAAATCCGCCGATCCGTTCGATGCGCCGGTCATCCAGCCGAACTATCTCGAAGCCGAAGAAGACCGCCGCGCCATGCGCGAGGGCGTGAAGATCGCGCGCGAAATCTTCGCGACCAAGGCGTTCGATTCCTATCGCGGGCCGGAACTGATGCCCGGCGCCCATGTGACCAAGGACGACCAGATCGATGCCTGGATCCGCAAAACGGCGGAAACGATCTATCACCCGGTCGGCAGCGCCAAAATGGGCAAGGACGCGGAGTCCGTCGTCGATCCGTCATTAAAGGTTTACGGCGTCGAAGGCCTGCGCGTGGTCGATGCCTCGATCATGCCGTCGCTGGTTTCCGGCAATACCAATGCGCCGACCATTATGATCGCCGAGAAAGCCGCCGATCTCATTTTGGGCCGCGCCGCGCCGGCGCCGGAGCATGTCCGGGTGGCCGAAGACGGGATTAAATCTGCGATGGCGGCTGCCTGAGTGCTATCGGAAGCGCAACTTCGCGGCTATTCTGACGTTATGGCTGGTATGCTGCGTATGTCTGTCCTGGCGATTGCTGCCGTGGTCCTGATCGGGAGCCGCGCCGAAGCGCAGCAATCCGGCGGCGGCCCGCTTCCCCTTCAGGACATGAATTTCGACATGTGGTGCCAGGAGCATGAAAACCTGCCGCCCGCGCGCTGCGACCAGCGCCTGCCGGCCGACGATGCGAAATTCGAGGCCTATCGCAAGAAGATAGAGGACTATGAAGTCCCCTATCTTGAGCAACGCGAGCAGAACGACAATCTGAACAGGGTCATTTTTCACAACGACCCGGTCGATCATCCGACCCAGCCGACCGAGCCGGTCGATCCCAATCCTGTGGACGCTCCGCCGAAGTGATCAGCGAAAAACGCTGAGCTTGCGACCCGCGGTGAAATCCAGCGTGGCGATGAATTTCGTCATGGCCTCGTCCATCTCGCAGCGAACAACCGTCGCGTCGGGATGTGAAACGACAAGACGCAGATGCGGCGCGCGCGGATGGCTGCGCAAATCTTTCAGCCAGCCGGACGGCGGAGGCGGTGGCGGCGGAGGTGCGGGCGGTTCGTTGCGCGTGGCAATCGGCTCATTCTCGCGCACAAGCTGGGACGCGACGAGACGTTCGAAGGCGATGGGACGGCCGCCCAGCATCGCCGGATCGGACAATACTTGCACGATGCCGAAGAAGCGCGTCGGGCCGCCATCACCGAAGCTGACGGGCGTCAGCGTGGTTTCAAGCTCGACCATGCCGCAATCGGCCGTGGCCGCGATGGAGGAAAGACAAATGGGCTGTTTCGTCGCCAGAGACTGACGCATCAAGGCGGTCAGGGCGCTGCGGCTCTGGCCTTCCCAATGGGCGAGAAAATTCATGCCCTTCAATTCGCAACCGAAGCGTTCGCAAAGCGATGTGCCGGCGAGACGATAGCTGGGACGGTCAATGTCGGTCGCGTCCAGAATGAAGACGTAAGAAAGAATGCGCTTGATGGCGCGCGGATCGATGTCCGTTTGGTCCGGAATCTCGCGGCCGCGGCGCAGACGACTCCAATAGCCCACCAGAAGATGACTGTTTCTATGTTTCACGGCCGTTTGCTCCGGTCACTCTTGCTAGGCTATCCGTCTCGCAGTGAGACGGCTGACTGCCCCGTAGCAAACCAAAGAGCATGGCCCATGCCAGCCGCCCGCCGGGCCGGCGCAAAACCGATTTTCTGAACAGCTAAAACAGGCGCGCGGCAGCGACAGCGTTCAAACCCAAGGCCCGCGATGAACATCGCCAAACAGGCGGTATTGTCTGGATTTGAGGATAGGCGTCAGCAATACGCCCGCGCCGAAACCGCCGACATGCGCCCAGAAGGCGACACCGGGCTGTGACGGGTCGCTCAACACCGCACTTATCAGCTGCAGCACGAACCAGAAGCCGACAACCCACATCGCGCTGATGGCCAGGGGATAGAAAATGATCCCCAATGGCACAATCACCGTGACCCGCGCCCGTGGATACAGAAACACATAAGCCGCGAGAACGCCGGAAATGGCGCCCGATGCGCCGATCATCGGCACCTGCGCATGCGGCTGGATGAACGCCAGGGTCAGCGCCGCCGCGATCCCGCATATAAAGTAGAAGAAGAAATAACGGACATGCCCCATCGCATCTTCGACATTGTCGCCGAATATCCAGAAATAAAGCATGTTGCCGCCCAGATGCAGCAAACCGCCATGCAGGAACATGGAGGTAAAGATGGTGGCCACGGATGGCACGGTCACATAACCGGCCGGCGGCATCAGATGATCGCCCAATAAAGAAGCCGGGATGAATCCCAACACCATGAACACGGCATCCGTCTGGCTGCCCAGCGACCATTCCCACACATAGACAGCCACGCAGCTCGCAATGATCGCCCAGGTAACAAAGGGCGTCGTGCGACCGGGGTTGTCGTCGGAAATCGGGATCACGGCTTGCACTTATCCCTTCATGCAGCGCGATCCGTCCCGTTCTGAAACATCCGGCGGCATCGGCAAACCGCTGCGAATGGCACGGATCGTGAAGCAATGACGGTTGGACAGACAGACTTTGTCAATGTTCGGGACACTGCACAGCCCGCGCGGGACAAGGCCAAGGAGCAGAAAATGAAGATTAAGGCCCTGATCGCATTCACCACGTCGCTGTCGATGACGACGGCCATGTTGCCGTTCGATCTCGCCTATGCAGGCGGGTCCAACGGAGGGCACTCCTATCACAACGGCTCGTCCGGGCAGAGCGGCCAAGGCGGTTGCAAGAACGGTGGCTCTCAGCCCTCGAACACGAACATGAGCTACAACGTCTCCCGGCCGATGCACGTCGACAATTCGAAGAACACGCACGTTGACAACTCGAAGAATACGCACGTCGACAACTCGAAAAACACGCATGTCGACAATTCGAAGAACACCAACGTCAACCACAATCATAACAACAACTTCAACAACAACAACAACTTCAACTTCAACAACAACACGAACAACAACTCGGCCAGCGCCATTGCGAAAGCAGTTGCGGAAGCGATCGCTGCGGCGAGCGCGCGTTCGTCTTCCTCGTCTTCGGCGACGGGCGGTAACTCCTCCGCGACCGGCGGCAACTCGTCGTCGTCGTCGACGTCGACAGGCGGCGCGGGCGGCAGCGCAACGGCATCCAGCGGCGGCAGCGCGACGGCAACCGGCGGCGGCGGCGGACAAGGCGGCGCGGGCGGCAGTTCGAATGTCACCGTAAACGTCTCCGCCGCAGGCGGCGGTGGTGGGACCGGCACGGGTACAGGCAGTGGCACGGGCAGCGGCAATGGCAATGGCGGTGGC
>DATCFN010000289.1:0-3436 GCA_036509475.1 Rhizomicrobium sp.
CCGCGAGCACGAAAATACCCGCCAATCCCACGCTTACACCTGCAACACGCCGTCTCATGCCCCAGCATAGGACAGACTCATTGCGTCAGGAATTGGACACGATCACACAGCTCCATTTCGTACGATTGCGATCAACATGCTTAAGGCTTTGTTGAGGGGGCGAAGCCCATGCTTTGGCTTGGAATTGCCTGGATTGAGGTCCCCCCATGAACCGCTTTCTCGCATCGACCGCCATGTTCACGCTGTTCAGCGCGGCATTGATGACGCCCGTGCTGGCCGATGACGCAGCCGCGCCCGCCCCTAGCGCAACCGCGCAGCCCAAAACCATGAAAGACGCGCTCAACGAACAGATTCAGGATGCGCAGGTGCTGCGCCAGCAGGGAAAATTCCCGGAAGCTGCGAAGGCGTTGGGCCAGATCATGCTGGTCGCCCCCGATGATGTGCGCGTCATGGCGGAATATGGAAAGACGCTGACGCAGATGGGCCGCTCCAATGAAGCGGTCGCATTCCTCACGCGCGCGGTGCAGATGCAGGCCAATGACTGGACGGTCTATTCCGCGCTGGGCGTGGCCTACGATCAGCTCGACAAGCGCACCGAAGCGCGCGAGGCCTATGACCGCGCGCTGGCGCTGAAACCCGGCGAGCCTTCCGTGCTCAACAACTACGCCGTTTCACGCATGCTGGCGGGCGATTATGCCGGCGCACAGAAGATGCTGATGCAGGTACAGGCGTCGGGCGCAAACGATCCCAGGGTTGCCGGCAATCTGGCGAAGCTTGCTGAACTCGAAGCGAGCAAGGCACCCGCCAAAGCGGAACCGGTCGTAACTGCCGCGGCTCCGCACGCGAATGTCTCCGCTGCGCATGCGCCTGTCACAACAGCGGCCCTTGCGCCGCCCAAGGCCGAAGGCGGCGTCATGATGCAGAAGGTGCCGACCGATCCGCTTGCCGGTCCGGTTGGAAAAGATCGCACGGCGCATGCAACGCCGCCTGCGCCGCCAGCGCCGGTGGCTGTCGCATCCACGCCGCCGAAAGCCGCGCCATCGACCGCCACGCACGCGCCCGCCGCACTTGCTGTCGCCGCCAAAACACCGACCGCTATCGCGGCCGCGCAACCGGTTGTCGCCGGCAAAGTCATGATGGAAAAAGTACCGGTCGATCCGCTTGCCGGTCCGGTGGCCACACGCACGGCCGCGCAAACGCCGAAGAAGCCTGCGCCGAAAGCCGCGCATGTCGAAACGGCCGCCGCAAAGCCGAAAGACGCCAAGCCCGCCGAAGCGCCCAAGACCGTCATGGCCAAGGCATCGACGACGCTGTCTGCCGCGCCCGCGTTGCGCACGGCGTCGGACACAAACTGAATCTCACATAGAGATTGGTACGGTGCAGCGCCGGCGCGCGGCGTTGCGCCCTGCTGCGATCAGTGATGGAAGGTGGACATCACTTTCATGATCGCCGGGCCAAGGATGACCACGAACAGGCACGGCAGGAAGAACAGGATCATCGGCACGGTAAGCTTGGCGGGCAGCGCGGCAGCTTTCTTTTCCGCTTCCAGCATCCGCATTTCGCGGTTTTCCTGCGCGGTGACGCGCAGCGCCTGGCCCATAGGCGTTCCATATTTCTCCGCCTGATTGAGCGCCGCCGCGACGGCCTTCACGCCGTTATGGCCGCAGCGCTTGGCGAGATTTTCGAACGCCTGCCGGCGCTCCGACAGATAAGACAGTTCCGCCGTTGTCAGGCCCAGTTCTTCCGCAAGCTCCACCGACGTCTGGCCGATCTCGGCGGCGACGCGCGTGAAGGCGGATTCGATCGACATGCCCGACTCCACGCAGATCAGCATGAGATCGAGCGCGTCCGGGAAGGCGCGCATGATCGACTGCTGGCGATTCTGGATCTTGTTGGAGACATAGAGATCCGGAAGATAATAGCCGACCATTGCCATGGCGACCGACGCGCAGAGTTTCATCGTCGTCGACCAGTGAAAATGCGTGACGACAAAAAGATAGAACAGCGTCACCAGAAGAACGACGAACGGCATCACGAAGCGGAAAAACAGAAAGGCGATAGCCGGGGCCTGGCCGCGAAATCCGGCCTGCAAAAGCTTGTCCTTCGTGTCCGGCGATTCCATCAGGTTGACGAGGCTGAAGCGGTCCACCGTCTGCTTCATGAAGCTCAGCGGTTCGGAACGCAGCGAACGCTTGTTCAGCGCCGCGTGATGCTTGGCGCGCAATTCCTCGCGCCGCTCCGACACCGCCTTCATGCGCGTGCCCAGCGATTGCTTTTCGATCAGCGGCAGGCCGAACGTGACGATGGTGGCGAAGGCGCCGATGGCAACGATCATCGTCACCAGGAAGTCCCGGTCGAAGAAAATCTTCAGAATGCCAACGTCGAGGGCGCCCATATCCGTGCTTTCAATGCTTGAAGCTGATCATTTTTTTCATGACCAGAATGCCGATCGTCATCCATGCCACGCAGCAGGCCAGCATGATGTTGCCCATGCGCTCGGTGAACAGCAGGCTGATGTAAGCCGGCGAGGACATGTAAACGATGCCCATAACCGCAGGCGGTAGCGAGCCAATGATCATCGCGGACGCTTTGGCTTCCGACGACATGGCTTTGATCTTGCCCTGAAGGCGCTTGCGATCGCGCAGCACGAAGGAGAGGTTCGACAAGGCCTCGGACAGGTTGCCGCCCGATTTCTGTTGAATGGTCATCACAATGCCGAAGAAACTCACTTCCGGCGTCGGCATGCTGTCGAACATTTTCTTGAGGCTTTGGTCCAGGGTGACGCCGACCTTCAACCCTTCGACGAGCTTGTTGAACTCGCTGCCGACCGGATCGGGGACTTCGCGCGCCACGATCTTCAAGGCTTCGTTGGTGGGAAGGCCCGATTTGACGCTGCGCACGATGATGTCGATGGCCGTGGCGAATTCGTTGGTGAAAGCTTTCTGGCGGCGGCCCTTCAGGAAATTCAGCACCCAACGCGGCAGGCCGAGGCCGACCGGCACGGCGACCAGCAGCGTTGCGATCAGCGTCTGGCCCGTAAGAAGGCATATCGCGACAGCGACGAGCGCCACCGTTGCCGAGGCGATCCAGAAGGTGCGGGTCGTGATGGTCAATCCGGCCTGCTCGATGCGGCGGCGCAGGGTGACGCGCTTTTTCTTTTCGGCCTGCTGGTTTTCCAGATCCTTCAGCAAGGCCGTCACGTTCTTGCGGCGCTGCTGATTGGCTTCGGTTGCGCCGCGCGCGGTGGAGACAACCCCCGCATTGCCGCCCGACGCCGTGGCGAGGCGTTTCTTGGACGCACCGGAATCGCCGGCGAACGCCATGATGGCGCCGCCCACGGCCAACACGCTGAACATGACGACAATAACGAGGATCATCGCGCGACCCTCACTGCTGCAGCGCGTCTAGCGCTTCCGCGAGTTCGCGTTCAAGACCG
>DATCFN010000290.1:0-12558 GCA_036509475.1 Rhizomicrobium sp.
GCTCGACTACGTGAAGAAGTCCGACCAGAAGCGCTACGAAGCGCTGATCTCCCGGTTGGGCCTGCGCCGCTGAGCGCGTTGTCTTCCGTTCAAGGCAGACACATCCGCATGGGTGCGCATGGTGCGCGCCCGCGCAACAACGCTTGCTTCAAGAAGGCTTGAGCAGGCAACCCTCACCGCAATCCGGCGGTGGGAATGAAGGACAAAAAAGATGTTCAAAGTCACCAAAGAAGAATTCGACTGGGGCGGACGCAAGTTCACGCTCGAAACCGGCAAGGTCGCGCGTCAGGCTGACGGCGCGGTCATTGCCACCTATGGCGAGACCGTCGTGCTGGCCGCCGTTGTCGGCGCGCTGACGCCGAAGGAAGGAATCGATTTCTTTCCGCTCACCGTGAACTATCAAGAGCGCTATTACGCCGCCGGCAAAATCCCGGGCGGATATTTCAAGCGCGAACGCGCGCCGACCGAACGCGAGACGCTGATCTCGCGCCTCATCGACCGCCCGATCCGCCCGCTCTTCGCGGACGGCTACAAGAATGAAACGCAGGTCGTGTGTCAGGTTCTGTCCCACGATCTCGAAAACGATCCGGACATCGTGGCGCTCATCGCCGCCTCCGCCGCGCTGACGATTTCCGGCGTGCCGTTCCAGGGCCCCATCGGCGCCGCGCGCGTTGCTTACATCGACGGTCAATATGTTCTGAACCCGCCGATCGACGACATGCCCAAGTCCAAACTGGAACTGGTTGTCGCCGGCACGGCCGACGCCGTGTTGATGGTCGAGTCCGAAGCGCAGGAACTGGACGAGAAGACCATGCTCGGCGCCGTGATGTTCGGTCATCGCGAAATGCAGCATGCGATCAACGCAATCATTCGCCTCGCCGAAAAGGCCGCGAAGGAACCGCGCCCGGTCCCGCACAATGACAATGGCCTCAAGATCGAAGAAATCGAAAAGGTCGCCGGCATCAACCTGACCGCCGCCTTCCAGATCCCGGTGAAATTCGACCGCCGCGACCGTATCGCCGAAATCAAGAAGAAGACGGCGGAATATTTCGTTGGCGAAGGCGACGGCAAAATGTCGTCGAAGGAATACGGCAATCTGTTCCACGATCTCGAAGCCAAGATCATGCGCAACGCGGTACTCGACACCAAGAAGCGCATCGACGGCCGCGATCTTGTCACGGTTCGCCCCATCGTCGCCGAAGTCGGCATCCTGCCGCGCACGCATGGCTCCGCGCTGTTCACGCGCGGCGAAACACAGGCGCTGGTGGTTTGCACGCTGGGCACGGCGGAAGACGAACAGTTCGTCGACAGCCTTGAAGGCACCGGCAAGCAGACCTTCATGCTGCATTACAACTTCCCTCCCTACAGCGTGGGTGAAACCGGCCGCATGGGCGCACCGGGCCGCCGCGAAATCGGTCATGGAAAGCTCGCCTGGCGCGCCATCCACCCGATGCTGCCGACGAAGGAAGAATTCCCCTACACGCTGCGCGTCGTCTCCGAAATCACGGAGTCGAACGGTTCGTCCTCGATGGCCACGGTTTGCGGCACGTCGCTGGCGCTGATGGATGCGGGCGTTCCGCTGAAGAAGCCGACGGCTGGTATCGCGATGGGCCTTATCCTGGAAGGCTCGCGCTATGTCGTGTTGTCGGACATCCTGGGTGACGAAGATCACCTCGGCGACATGGACTTCAAGGTCGCGGGCACCGAAGACGGCATCACGTCGCTGCAGATGGACATCAAGATATCCGGCATCACCGAAGAGATCATGCGCGTCGCGCTGGATCAGGCGAAGGGCGGACGTCTTCATATCCTCGGCGAGATGAACAAGGCGCTGGATCATGGCCGCGCCGAACTTGGCGAACATGCGCCGCGCATCGAGCAGATCAAGATCCCGACCGACAAGATCCGCGAAGTGATCGGTTCGGGCGGCAAGGTGATCCGCGAGATCGTTGAGAAGACCGGCGCCAAGATCAACATCGAAGACGACGGCACGGTGAAGATCGCGTCCGCCGACGGCGAGTCGATCAAGGCCGCGCTGAAATGGATTCGCGGAATCGTCGCGGAACCGGAAGTCGGTGAGATCTATGACGGCAAGATCGTGAAGGTCATGGACTTCGGCGCTTTCGTAAACTTCTTCGGCCCCAAGGACGGTCTCGTCCACGTTTCGGAACTTGCCGCCGCGCGCGTCAACAAGCCGAGCGATGTGGTCAAAGAAGGTCAGGCCGTGAAAGTGAAACTCTTGGGCTTCGACGATCGCGGCAAGGTTCGCCTGTCCATGAAGCAGGTCGATCAGACGACCGGCGAAGATCTTTCCAAGAAGCAGGCGGCCGAGCAGCAGCCCGCAGGCTAACGCTCTTCGCTTTGTGAACTGAACAAACCGCCCGCGAGACGTGCTCGCGGGCGGTTTTGCTTTAGGGTGGCGGCAGGAGAAACATCATGCCCAAAATCGACATCGCATCGGCGGAAGAGAAACGCGGCTCTGGCTATCCCGCCCCCTTCGATCAACCTTGTGCCGCGCGCCTTCGAAAAAGGCTTGGCGACGCGGGCAGTCTCAATGATTTCGGCGTCAATCTGCTGACCTTGGCGCCCGGCGTGTGGTCGAGCCAGCGGCACTGGCATTCCCGGGAAGACGAGTTTGTCTACGTGCTTGCGGGAGAAGTGGTGCTGGTCACCGACGCCGGTGAAGAAATCCTGCGCACCGGCGATTGTGCGGCCTTTCCGAAAGGCGTCGCGAACGGTCATCACCTGATCAATCGCAGCGACAAACCGGCCACGTGTCTGGAAGTCGGTACCCTCGCTGAAAATGACCGCACCGATTATCCGGACCTCGACATGATCTTCAACGAACACGTCGATGCTTATACGCGCCGCGACGGCACGCCCTACTGATCGGGCTTTGATCGTTTCGTGGACGATCCGCCGCATCGCTGGGCAAACGCCACCTGCGGCGCGTGGCATAAAGGCGGCAGACGGAAACCATCCTGCGTGAATGTTGGTTAACCTGATTTAACAAACTTGTGCGGCGCAAACCGCCTCGGCTAGCTTGGCGCCGGAACACGCGATGAAGCCGCGCGAGCAAGGTTGGAGTCCGCCGTCATGTATGCCGCGCTGCGCCTTCTAAGCCTGATCCTGATTGTCATCGCGCTGATGTTGCTTGGCGCGGACGTCCTCACCTCGCTGGAAAAGGGCGGCGTGATTACCGTCCGCTCCATCGATCAGGTGTGGATGACTGTCTATGCCGCCGGCGATGCCGGATTCAAAAACTGGCTGAATCACGCGATGCCTGGCGTGGTCGCGGGTGCCGTTGGCGCGGTGTTGCGACTTCCCGGTTGGGCGGTGTTTGGCGTTTTGGGCGTTATTCTGGCGTTCCTGTTCGGCCGCCGCGTCGCTGACGCCGACTGACTACGTGTCTTCGCGGCTGGCGCCGGGAACCCAGAGCACGTCCCCCGCGCCCTTGTCGTTCGCAAAGCGCGCCGCCACGAACAGGTGATCGGACAGACGGTTCGCATATTTGATGGCAGCCGGATTGACCGGCTCGTGTTGCGCCAACTCCGTCATCAATCGTTCCGCACGCCGCACCACGGTGCGCGCCAAATGCAGATGCGCGGCAGCCGGCGTTCCGCCCGGCAACACAAACGATGTCAACGGCGTGAGGTCCGCGTTCATGGAATCGATTTCGCGCTCCAGCCGATCGACCTGAGTATCCACGACGCGCAGACGGCCTTCATTGCGCTTGGTGGTTTCGGGCACGCAAAGATCGGCCCCCAGATCGAACAGATCGTTCTGGATGCGCGCCAGCATCCGGTCCATCTCGCCATGGCTGTGCAGACGGGCCACGCCAATCACGGAATTGGCTTCATCCACCGTGCCATAGGCATTGATGCGCAGCGCATGTTTGGGAAGGCGCGATCCGTCACCGAGCGCGGTTTCACCCTTGTCGCCGGTCTTGGTGTAAATGCGGTTCAGCGTCACCATGTGGGGAATCTAGGCGCGGAAACGCCGCCGTTCCAGCATCTTTTGAGCATGGTTGCGATGCTCCCGGCCATGGCTATGATCCGCGCGGTTCGAATTTCAGGAAATTTCCATGCCCGTCGAAGTGCCCGAAATCATTGAAGTCGATGACACCCGCGTCGCCTGCGACGGCATCAGCGGGCCGCTCGGCCATCCTAAGGTCTATCTCGAAATGGGCGATGAGGCTTTCGTGGAATGTCCCTATTGCGACCGCCGCTTCGTGCTGCGGGCCGGAGCGCAAGCGCATTGAATAGCGCAACACCCAAGCCGCTCAAAAAAGGCGACCATCTCTACCTGATCGACGGTTCGGGTTATCTGTTCCGCGCCTATCATGCGCTACCGCCGCTCAGCCGCAAATCGGACGGCCTGCCGACCGGCGCCGTCTCCGGCTACTGCAACATGTTGTGGAAGCTGCTGGAGGATATGAAGGATGGTGACCGTCCCACCCACATCGCCGTGGTCTTCGACGCCGGCAAGGTCACGTTCCGCAACAAGATTTACCCGCAATATAAAGCCAACCGTCCCGACCCGCCGGAGGATCTGATCCCGCAATTCCCGCTGGTGCGCGACGCGACGCGCGCGTTTGGCGTGGCATGTGTGGAGGAACCCGGCTTCGAAGCTGACGATCTGATCGCAACGTATGCGCGGCTGGCAAACGAGTCCGGTGCGCGCACCACCATCGTATCGTCCGACAAAGATCTCATGCAGCTTGTGATCGACGGCAAGATCGAGCTGCTCGACACGATGAAGAATAAACGCCTCGCCACCGCCGAAGTTATGGAAAAGTTCGGTGTGCCGCCGTCCAAAGTGGTGGAGGTTCAGGCGCTGGCCGGCGACTCGACCGACAATGTGCCGGGCGTTCGTGGCATCGGCATAAAAACCGCCGCCGAATTGATCAACCAATATGGCGATCTGGAATCCCTGCTGAAGCGTGCCGGCGAGATCAAGCAGCCCAAACGCCGCGAAACATTGATCGAGAATACGGAGAATGCCCGCATCTCGCTAAAGCTCGTCACGCTCGACCAGCACGTGAAAATCAAGGACGGCGACGGACTGGAGCACTTCGGCGCGCGTGAGCCAGAACCCGCGACCCTGATCGGATTCCTGAAGGCGATGGAATTCGGTACGCTAACACGCCGGGCCGCCGCGCATTATGGCATCGACGATCCCGACGCGATCATGCCGGCTGCCGATCCCGCGGAGAAAGCGCTGCCTGCGCCGGACAGCATGAAGCCGGCCAAGACAGCGGCGGCGACTCCCGATAAAACAGGTATGCCATCCGCAAAAACACCCGGCGCCGTGCTGGATCGCGGCAACCTTCTAAAGCCTATCGACCATTCCAAATACGAGACCGTGAACACCATTGCGCGGCTCGAACACTGGATCGCGCGAGCTTATGAAGAAGGCAAAGTCTGCGTCGACACCGAAACCACTTCGCTCGATGCTATGCAGGCGGGGCTTTGCGGCGTCAGCCTTGCGGTCGCCCCGAACGAGGCCTGTTATATCCCTTGCGGGCATCGCAAGGCGGATGGCCTGGATTTGGGCGGCACGGCGGGCGCGATTGAACAACTTCCCGAAAACGAAGTTCTGAAACGCCTGAAGCCGATGCTGGAAGACGACAGCATCCTGAAGATCGGCCAGAATCTCAAATATGATTTTCTGATCTTCGCGCAACGCGGTATCCGCGTGGCACCGATCGACGACACAATGCTCATGTCCTACGTGCTGGACTCCGTTCTGCACGGTCACGGCATGGATGAGTTGTCTGAACTGCATCTCAGCCACAAGCCGATTGCCTTCAGCGAAGTCGCGGGCAAAGGCAAAGACAAGATCACCTTCGATTGCGTGCCCGTCGCCGAGGCCACGAAATACTCCGCTGAAGACGCCGATGTTACCCTGCGTCTGCATTGCCTGCTCAAGCCGCGCCTGATCGCGGAAGGCAAAGTGGGTGTTTATGAGACGCTGGAGCGGCCGCTTGTCGTCGTTCTCGCCGACATGGAGCGTGCGGGCATCACCATAGACCCGGACTTCCTGCGCAAGCTGTCCAACGATTTCGCCAAGGCGCAGGTCAAGCTCGAAACAGAGATTCACAAAAAGGCTGGCGGCGAATTCAACATCGGCTCGCCCAAACAGTTGGGCGAATTGTTGTTCGACCGCATGAAACTGCCGGGCGGCCGCAAGACCAAAACCGGTGCATGGTCTACCGACGCCGATGTCCTTGAGGACCTGGCGACACAAGGCCACGAGATCGCCAAGAGGGTTCTGGACTGGCGCCAGCTTGCCAAGCTGCGTGGCACCTATACCGATGCACTGCCAACCTACGTCAACCCGCAAACCGGCCGCGTCCATACCTCCTATGCGATGGCATCCACATCGACGGGCCGGCTTGCTTCGACCGATCCGAATTTGCAGAACATTCCGATCCGCACCGAGGAAGGCCGGCGCATCCGGGCGGCATTCGTCGCGCCGAAAGGCTCGAAGCTGATCAGCGCGGACTACAGCCAGATCGAACTTAGGTTGCTGGCGCATATCGCCGAGATTCCGCAATTGAAAAAGGCCTTCGCGGACAATCTCGACATTCATGCAATGACGGCTTCGGAGATTTTCGGTGTTCCGGTGAAGGATATGCCGCGCGAAGTTCGCAGCCGCGCCAAGGCCATCAATTTCGGTATCGTCTATGGCATTTCAGCGTTCGGCCTCGCCAACCAGCTCGGCATCGCGCGCAGTGAGGCCGATGACTACATCAAGAAATATTTCCAGCGGTTCCCCGGTATTCGCGACTATATGGAAGCGACCAAGGAATTCGCGCGCGAACACGGCTATGTCGAAACCCTGTTTGGGCGGCGCATCCACATTCGCGAAATTCGTTCCACCAATCCCGGCCATCGCGGCGGTGCCGAACGCGCCGCCATCAACGCGCCGATCCAGGGCACGGCCGCCGATGTCATCCGCCGCGCCATGATCCGCATGCCGGAGGCACTAGCCGCCCAAAAGCTGAAAGCCCGGATGCTTCTGCAGGTGCATGACGAATTGATCTTCGAGGCGCCGGAGAAGGAAGTGGATGCCGTGACCAAACTCGCGCGCGCCGTGATGGAAAAATCATCCTTGCCCGCGCTGGAAATCTCCGTTCCGCTGCTGGTGGAAGCCCGCGCGGCCGATAATTGGGACGAAGCGCATTAAGGCGGTCTAGGCCGCGATCGATTTCCAACCCGTATCGGCGTCGATGCCCACCTTCGCCAGCGTGGCCATAAGCTCGGCCGTCGCCGCGTCGGCATTCGAGGCTTCGCCTTTGGCCTTGGCCGTGTGCGCCACATAACCGGTCATAAAGCCCGGCTGGCTCATATGCGAGAGAAGCAGCGCATGGGCCCGCGCCATCAAACGACCTTCAGTGAAAACCCCGCCCGTGCACAGGCGCAAGATCGCGACGACTTTCTCCACATGCCCTACAGGTCTGGCCTCAAGGCTCTCCAGGATTTTCGCGCGGATTTCCACGTCGTTGGCGATCTTGTCCAGCTTTTCGGATATTTCCTGCTTTTGCAGATCCTGGAAGCCGGACCGATGGACCCGCGATTGTAACTCAGCCAGGCGCTGCAACCGCGTTATCGCCGGGGTCTTCGCGAACACAAACTGCGCCTCAAAACCGGATGACGTCATGATGGGTACGAAAAATGCGGAAAGCTGGCGCTTGTTCTCCGCGCCGATGATATTCTCCTCGATCAGCAGCAGCCGCTCGATCTTTGCGTCCGGCTCGCCCGCTTCCTGCAAGTGATCCTGGATCGCTTCATGTGCAACAAGGCGTTTAGAGCGCAGGGTAAAGGCCGCGATCAACTCCTCGTTGCTGAGATATTTCCCCTGACCCAGCACAAGCTTGTTGGCGATGCGGCGCAGGGTCTTGAGTTCGTCCACGAGTGAATCCGGGCAAAGACGTTTGACACTTTTGAGTTCTGCCAGAATGCGATTGGCAACGGCCGTGCGGGCCTCCGGTAGATTGTCGGCGGCGAAATGCTGCGTCACCGCCGCCACCGCCGAAAGCGAGCCTTCGGTCTTCTGGCCTAGAAACAGATGGACGAGCACAAACAGCGACGCGCCGAGATTTTCCGAAGTCCCGATCAACTCATGCAACGCCGCCGAGCCGTTGAGAATTTCGGCGCCGATAGAATCCACCGCGGCAAGAAGCTGCGTGGCAGCGTCACCATCTCCGCTCGCCTCTTCCAACAAAGTGAGAAGCCGCATCAACTTGTCGTTCCAGCCTTTGGCATCGGCGAGATACCGCGCGATGGCGCCGTTCAAAAGATAGGATTTGTCGGACTTGTCCGCGATTTCACGGCAAAGAGCCGCGAACTTTCCGGCTTCCGCTTTGGGAAAATAATTGCGTTTCTCGTCGCGATAAACGCGCTCCATCGCCTTGGTGGAGAGTTCGTTCAGGCTTTTGACGATCTGTTGTACCGGCGTTGTGGTGGACGCCGCTTGCGCGACCGCAACTTTCTGGATTGCGTGCTGATAGACGGTATCCGTCGCTTCCAGCCGTTCCAGCGCATCTGCCCGGTGGATGAGTTCGGTGATCGTCAGCTTCTGGCGCGCCAGATATTCGCCGAGCAGCCGCGCCATGGTGCCGCGCGCATGATACGAATAAAGATCGTCCGGCTTGAAACAGGGAAGCGCGTGCGGCGCGTCTTCCGCGGCCGGTTCCACTTTCATCTTGTTGTGACCGTCTTCGAAAATTTTCAGCGTTTGATAATCGCCGGTATCGACGTAATAGGTTTCCTTGACGACCTTGACGCCGGTGGCCTTTTCGTCGGCCATCAACTGCTTGGCCATGTCCAGCGCGGTGTCCCGTGTGCTGACGACGTCATGCATCTGCCAGCCGCCCTTCGCACCATTGCGGCGGAAAACCTCAAAATGAATTTCGCGTTGTGCCATGAAAAGCGCTCGCCCGAACCCCACGGCGATTATTGCCGGCGCGCTTTAACTTCCGGTTAAGCCTAAGTGGAAAGCCCCAATATCGCGGGTTTCTGCCCACATAGCCGGCAGGCCGGATCGGGCCTGACGCGCACGGTGCGAAACCGCGTGGCAAGCGCATCATAGATCAGCAGCCTTCCGGCCATGCTCTCCCCGAGCCCGATAATCTCTTTCATCACCTCCAGCGCCTGCAGCGTTCCCATCACACCGGCCGCGGCACCAAGGACTCCGGTTTCCGAACAGGACGGCACTGTGCCGGGTGGCGGCGGTTCCGGAAACAGGCAGCGATAGCAGGGATTTGCAGCGCTCCGGTCATGCGCTTTGTAGGTCGCCAACTGCCCGTCAAATTCGCTCACCGCGGCGGAAACCAAAATCTTCTTCGCGAAAAAGCAGGCGTCGTTGAGAAGAAACCGCGTCGCAAAATTGTCGGAGCCATCCGCCACAACGTCGTAACGGGCGACGACATCCAGCACATTTTCAGCGGTTAAACGCGCGTCATGCGTCTGGATGCGTATGCCCGGATTGATGGCCCGCGCAGCATCGCCAGCCGATTGTGTTTTGAGCCGTCCGACATCGGCCGTGCGATGTGCGATCTGACGCTGCAGATTGGACAGCGACACAGAATCGAAATCGGCGATGCCAATCGTGCCGACGCCAGCAGCGGCCAGGTAGAGAATGACGGGGCTTCCGAGGCCGCCTGCGCCCACGACCAGCACCCGTGCCGCCTGCAGTTTCGCCTGTCCCGGGCCACCCACTTCGCGCAGCACGATATGGCGGCCGTAGCGCTCCAGGTCGTCGTCGGAAAGGGCCATGGCCGGGCTATATCCCATTGCCGGGGTTGGGGAAATCACTGCCAGCGACCTATAGCCCTAGGGTGCCATTAACGCCATTATCGTTAAGCCATTGATTTTCATGAAACTTTCGACCAAACCCATTTCTACGAGTTTCGTTGAAGCCGGATAGAAGCGGGTCTATTTTGCCGCAAAACCAATACACCCGGCCGTGTGCAAAGGCTGATCATTCCCAGGGGTTTTCAATGTCTAACGGACAGGCTTTCGGCTTGGAGCAGCAAGGCTTTCGCAATCTGAAAGCCGTCAACTGGAACCTGAACGTTCCTGAACTCTACGAAGAATCGATCCGCCGCGGCGAAGGCCATGTCGCGAAGAACGGTCCCTTCGTCGTTCTCACCGGCCAGCACACCGGCCGCTCCGCCACCGACAAATTCGTGGTGCGCGACGCGACCACCGAATCCCAGGTCTGGTGGGACGAAAACAGGTCGATGACGCCGGCGCATTTCGATGCGCTCTATGCCGACATGATGACCTTCGCGGAAGGCCGCGAACTGTTCGCGAAGGATCTTTTCGGCGGTGCCGATCTGTCCCATCGCCTGCCGGTGCGCATCGTCACGGAATATGCGTGGCACTCCCTCTTCGTGCACCAGCTTCTCATCCGTCCGACAGCAGCGGAACTGAAAGGCTTCAATCCCGAATTCACGATCATCGACCTGCCGAACTTCGAAGCCGATCCCAAGAAATACGGCTGCGCCAGCAAGACCGTGATCGCGGTCAATTTCACCAAGAAGATGATCCTGATCGGCGGCACGTCCTATGCCGGCGAAATGAAGAAGTCCGTCTTCACGGTGATGAACTATCTGCTGCCGCCCAAGCGCGTGATGTCGATGCATTGCTCGGCCAATGTCGGCAAGGACGGCAAGGCCGCGATCTTCTTCGGCCTGTCCGGTACCGGCAAGACGACGCTGTCGGCGGACGCCACGCGCACGCTGATCGGCGACGACGAACATGGCTGGAGCGAGCACGGCGTTTTCAACATCGAAGGCGGCTGCTACGCGAAGGTGATCCGGCTTTCCAAGGAAGCCGAGCCGGAAATCTACTCGACCACGGAACGCTTCGGCACCGTGCTCGAAAACGTGGATATGGACCCCAAGACGCGCGAGCTTGATCTCGATAGCGCGAAATATGCGGAGAACACCCGCGCTGCCTATCCCATCGACTTCATCCCGAATGCGAGCGAGACGGGCCGCGGCGGCCATCCCAAGAACGTCATCATGCTGACGGCGGATGCGTTCGGCGTGCTGCCGCCGATCTCGCGTCTCACGCCTTCACAGGCGATGTATCACTTCCTGTCCGGCTTCACCGCCAAAGTGGCCGGTACGGAAAAGGGCCTCGGCAAGGAACCGCAGCCGACATTCTCCACCTGTTTCGGCGCGCCGTTCATGCCGCGCCATCCCACCGAATACGGCAATTTGCTGCGCGATCTCATTGCGGAGCACGGCTCGGATTGCTGGCTGGTGAATACCGGTTGGACGGGCGGCGCCTTCGGCACCGGCTCGCGCATGCCGATCAAGGCGACCCGCGCGCTGCTGGCTGCAGCGCTAGATGGCAGTCTCGCCAATGCCGAAATGCGCATCGACCCGCATTTCAAATTCCGCGTGCCGGTGGCCGTGCCGGGCGTCGATTCCAAGATTCTGAACCCGCGCGACACCTGGGCGGACAAAGCGGCTTATGATGCGCAAGCCAAAAAGCTGGTCGGCATGTTCCGCGAGAACTTCAAGAAGTTCGAAGCCCATGTCGGCGCCGACGTGCTAGCCGCGGCCCCGATGCTGGCGGAAGCCGCGGAATAAGTTTGATAGCTGCGAATCGAAAAGGCCCGCAAGAATATCGCGGGCCTTTTTCTTTCAGACTCGCCGGTAAACCCACACGCGAGCCGGCGGCAAGTTCATCAGAACCAGCGCGGCGCGTTTTACGGTGGTGCCTTTCGGCGCGGGCAGGGGCGCTTGCATGCCATAAGAAAACTGAATGAAGGGCGCGCCGGGAATCAACCGGTCCATGGCGCCTTCAATCAACGCCAGACGGCGCGCCATCGGATGGTTCAGCAAGGGAATGCCGGAAACGATAGCCGCAAATCGGTCTTCGTCTTTCAGGCTCAACGTGTGGGCAAAATCGAAAGCGTCGCCGCGCACAACATTCACCTTCGGAAAGCGCTGCGCCACCATGGCGGCAAAATCCGGATCGTATTCGATGGTCGAAATGCGCTCCGGTGCGATGCCGCGCTCGATCAAGGCCTCCGTCACCACGCCCGTACCCGGTCCCAATTCCAGCACGGCGCCGGGAATGGACGGATCGATCTGTTGCGCGATGGCTTTCGCCAGCGCCGGGCTGGACGGCGCGATGGCGCCCACATTCTTGGGACGCGCGATCAGCCCGCGCAGGAATTGCAGATGTTCGGCGGCGGCGTTTGTGGCCATTCTTTTCCCTATCAAAATCCCCGTTGCATTCCAGCTATTTGATTTGGGCGATTGACCGGCCCGCGCGACACTATGCGATAACGCTCCAGCTCTCAAAAGGATCATTATTATGGACCAGAAACAGCGCGTTGCCGAATTTCGGGCACTGCATGTGCCCGGCCAGCTTCTGGTCCTGCCCAATGCCTGGGATGCCGCAAGCGCGAAGCTCGCCGAACAGGCGGGCGCCAAAGCCGTGGCGACCTCCAGCGCGGCTGTCGCGTGGAGCCATGGATACCCGGACGGCGATATTATGCCTCGCGATGTCGTGATGAGCGCCGCCCGCG
>DATCFN010000291.1:0-4251 GCA_036509475.1 Rhizomicrobium sp.
GGCGACGCCGCCGGGGATCATGCGATGGACGAGATCCAGATCGTGGATCATCAGGTCCAGAACGGCGGAAACGTCCGCGCCGCGGCCGGTCCACGGACCGGTGCGCCAGCATTCCACTTCCAGCGGAGCTTCCGCGAAATCGAGCAGGCCGGTGCGCGCGAAGACATAGCGCTCCTGATGGCCGACGGTCAGCACGCGGTTCTTGATCTCGGCCAGCGCGATCAGCGCGTCGGCTTCGTCCAGATCGGTGGCGATGGGCTTTTCGACCAGCACATGCGCGCCGGCTTCCAGGAAGCCGCGCACGATCGGCGCGTGGGTCTTGGCAGGCGAGCAGACGGAAACGATGTCGACCTTGCCCAGAAGATCGCGCCAGTCGGCGACCGTGGTCACACCGTGGGCGGCGGTGGAAGCATGGCGCGCGTCGGCGGACGGGTCCGCGACGGCGGTCAGCATAACGCCCGGCAGCTTCGCATATTTGGAGGCATGATGACGGCCGAACGCGCCCTGGCCAATGACGGCGGCGCGTAACAAACCCGCATGCTGCTGTGGCGGCTGATACAAGGGAATCTCCGGCAGTACCGGCGTCCATGAGCCATGCCGGGGGGTCCGGGGGCCAACAACAAAATGTTTCGTCTTGTTACACCTGCCGCCCCTGCTAGGCTCCCGGCGCGAAAAATCCCCGAAAACCAAGGCTAAGGAGACCCCAATGTCCAACCAAAAGAACCATGAAATCCATTTTAAGACCCGCCCCCAGGGCATGCCCACGGCCGCCAATTTCGAGGTGGTGGAAACCGCCGTTCCCACCCCCGGCCCCGGCCAGGTTCTGGTCCGCAACTCGTATATGTCCGTGGACCCCTATATGCGCGGGCGCATGTCCGACCGGGCAAGCTACGCCGAGGGGTTCAAGCTGGGCGAAGCCATGACCGGCGGCGCCGTCGGCCAGGTGGTCGCCTCCAACAACGACAAATTCAAGGTTGGCGAGCATGTCAGCCATTTCGGCGGCTGGCGCGAATGGTACGTCTCGACCGGCGCGGACTTTCAGAAGGTCGATCCCAAGCTGGCGCCGCTATCCGCCTATCTGGGCACCTTCGGCATGCCGGGGCTTACAGCTTATGCGGGCCTGCTGCGCGTCGGAGAATTGAAGGACGGTGAGACGGTGTTCGTGTCGGCGGCCAGCGGTGCGGTCGGCGCGGTCGCCTGCCAGATCGCCAAGGCCAAGGGCTGCACGGTCATCGGCACGGCCGGCTCCGATGAGAAATGCCAGTGGCTGAAAGACGTGGCCAAGGTCGATCACGCCATCAACTACAAGACGGCCGGCGACCTGTCTGCCGCGCTGCGCAAGGCCGCCCCCAAGGGCATCGACGTCTATTTCGACAATGTCGGTGAAGACCACCTGAACGCCGCGCTGGCCAACATGAAGCTGAATGGCCGCATTCCGGTTTGCGGCATGATCGCACAATACAATGCGACGACGCCGCCGCCGGGACCGAGCAGCATCATCGCTGTCATCCCGCTGCGCCTGACGATCAAGGGTTTCATCGTTTCGGATCACGGCGACATGGCCCCGCAATTCATCGCCGACATGGCCAAGTGGACGATGGCCGGCAAGATGAAATGGCAGGAGACGATCAAGGACGGAATCGAAAACGCGCCGCAAGCCTTCCTCGGCCTGTTCAGCGGCGACAACACCGGCAAGATGGTCGTGCGCGTGGGACCGGACAGCGCGGTGTAAAGATCAATGCTGTTGTGCGGCCGGCTGCGCCAGATTGGCGTTCATGCCGCTGGCGACATTTTCGCTGCCTCTGGCGGCGGAGGTAGTGATGTCGGCCGCATACAGCGCCTTCAAATAGGCGATATCGCCTGTGGTGAGCGTCTCCGGCGTGTCGCGCACCGCGCACGCCGTCGACATGCGATCCAGAATGCTGGAAAAATCGTTGCAACCGTCGAGCGATTGCGGCTGCGATAAAGCCAGCATGGTGACGTAGTCGGACAGTGGCCCGATTTCCGTCCCGCCCACCTTGTTGAGATCGGCGACGATCAGCGCATTGACGATCTGGCTGCTATTGCGCGGCTGGATCCGGCTGCCGGTTCCGGTATTGGGGCTTTGGCCATAGGCATCGTCAATGCGCAGCTTGGTATGCGTGCCCTCGCTCGTGCCGTCATTGCCGATGTCCACCGATTTCGACTCGGGATCGCCCTTGGTGCCCGTGACATACCAAGCCTGGATCGGCCGATAGACGTGGATGACCGAACCTTTTTCATGCAAGAAATGATATCCGAGGATGCCGCCGCGCGTGCGGTCCGAGAGCAGAGTCACCACGCCCTGCGGATCGTTGGTGAAGACGATCTCGACATTGGCGTGGCATTTGCCGGCCTCCTGCGCGCCGGCGCCGACTTGTTTCGCGACCGTCAGGATGCGCTGCGTTATGAATTGGTTGTACGCATCCGGCAGTCCCATCGTGATCGGGCAGACACCGGCGGGCGCGTCGCGAACCAGCAATCCGCTCTTTCGATCGCGCGCCGAATGCAGATCGACAAACTGATCGATGGTGTCCAACAACGCCTTCTGATCCTTCAGCCGCATTCCTGTGACGGTAACGGTTTCCGGCGTTTGCGAAGAACCCGCCGGGGCGTCTTGCGCGAACGCGATGGCTGCGGCCAGAAATCCACTGGCGACGCCCGCGACAATCGCTGAAAACCGAACCATTGTTTCCCCGCGTATTAAATCTGGCTCCGCGCAGGGTACTCTCGCGGTTTCAGGGCGTCCACATTCGCAATGTCGCGAAGTATAGCGGCATGCGCGGTAACGGTCTTACGCCTCAGGGCCCAGTGCCAGCAGATCGGTCAGCGCGGCTTCCACGAGATAGGCGAGCATCAGTGGTCCAAGCCCGATGACAAGCTGGCCCAGAAGTCCGCCCACTGCGCCGCAAGGCAGCAGCGCGTAAAGCGATCCCATGACCAGAAGCTGAATACCGATTGCCGAAAGGATCGCCAGGATGACCGCAATCGTCGATGCGCCGAGCGGTTCTGGGCGACCGCGGCGTTCCAGCCGCACGATGGCGGCAGCCAATCGCAGGCGCGACAACGCCGAACCCAAGAAGATAAACGCGAGCAGCCATGACAGCGCCGACACGGCAGCACGCCCGCCGTCGATGGCGCAGACGCCAAGCCGGTCTTCCAGCGCGCGCTGTCCCGGTATCGCGAAATGCAATGCCGATTGCAGCGCGCCCAGCACGCTGCCTGGACCGAGCGCGGACAAAGAACCCGCCTGCGCCGCGAAGATGACGACGGCGAAAACCACGAACACGATTCCGTTGAAGCCCGGCGTCAGGTGATCCAGCTTCAGGCGCTCCCGCAGCGACGACGCCGCATTGCCCGAAACGCCGAAACCCGCCGCGAACAGCAAACCCATTGCGCCGAACAACAGAACGCAAACGGCAATCGGGCCGAGGCTGGAAATTAGTGGCGCACCACCGGCCAAGGCGCGCTGCAACGCATAAGCGCCCGCGAACAGGCAGAACACGCACCAGGCTTTGGCAAGCAGACGCGCCGCGTCCATGAAACACCCCTACCCTATTGAACGGCTGGTCGCTTCAGGCCGAAGCCGCGAAACGCGCGTCCTTTGTTTTCTGCGCATCCATGAGTTCGGCCATCAGGAAAGCCAGTTCCAGCGCCTGGCTGGCATTCAAACGCGGATCGCATTTGGTGTCGTAGCGCGACGACAGATCCGCTTCCTGAATCGATTGCGCGCCGCCGAGACATTCGGTGACGTCGCGTCCCGTCATCTCCAGATGCACGCCGCCGGCATAGGTGCCTTCGGCGCGATGCACCGCGAAGAAACTTCTGATTTCTTCGGCAATGCGCCCGAACGGCCGCGTCTTGATGCCGTTCGCCGATTTGATCGTGTTGCCGTGCATCGGATCGCACGACCAGACCACCGACAGACCCTCGCGCTTCACGGCCTTGATGAGCTTGGGCAATTTCTCGCCGATCTTGTCGGAGCCGAAACGGCCGATCAGCGTGATACGCCCCGGCTTGTTTTCGGGATTGAGCGTCGCGATCAGCTTGATGAGATCGTCTTCGCTCATGCTCGGCCCGCATTTCAGGCCGATGGGATTCTTGATACCGCGGCAGAATTCGACGTGTGCGCCGTCAAGCTGGCGCGTGCGGTCGCCGATCCAGATCATGTGGGCGGAGGTGTCGTAGAGACCGCCGGTCGTGGAATCCTCGCGTGTCAGCGCTTCCTCGTAG
>DATCFN010000292.1:0-2517 GCA_036509475.1 Rhizomicrobium sp.
CGCGACGGCAGTATCGGCCATGCGGTTGGAGAAGCCCCATTCATTGTCATACCAGGTCATGATCGACAGGAAGTTGCCTTCCATCATCTTGGTCTGATCCAGCGCGAACGAGGACGAATGCGGATCGTGGTTGAAGTCGTGGCTGACCAGCGGCGCATCGACGATGGCGAGGATGCCTTTCAGCGGGCCGGACGCGGCCGCTTTCTTCATCGCATCATTGATTTCGGCAACCGTCGTCGGGCGCTTGGAAATGAATTTCAAATCCACCAGCGACACGTTCGGCGTCGGCACGCGGATGGAAACCCCGTCCAGTTTGCCTTTCAGTTCCGGCATCACGAGGCCCACGGCCTTCGCCGCGCCGGTGGATGTCGGGATCATCGACAACGCTGCCGCGCGGCCGCGATAGAGATCCTTGTGCATCTGGTCCAGCGACGGCTGGTCGTTGGTGTAGCTGTGGACCGTGGTCATCATGCCTTTTTCGATGCCGACGGTGTCGTGCAACACCTTCGCCACGGGGACGAGGCAGTTCGTGGTGCAGGACGCGTTGGAGACGATGATGTCGTCTTTCGTCAGTTCGTGATGGTTCACGCCATACACGATCGTCTTGTCCACGCCGTCGGCGGGCGCGGAGATCAGCACGCGCTTGGCGCCGTCTTTCAGATGCGCGGAGGCTTTTTCTTTCGAGGTGAAGATGCCGGTGCATTCCAGCGCGATATCGACGTTCAATTCGCGATGCGGGAGCTTGGACGGATCGCGCTCGGCGGTAACGCGGATCTTGTGGCCGTCCAAAATCATGTAATCGCCTTCGACCTTCACCTCGCCCGGGAAGCGGCCATGCACGCTGTCATAGCGCAGCAGATGCGCGTTGGTTTCGACCGGCCCCAGATCGTTCACCGCGACGACCACGATGTCCTGACGCCCGGATTCATGAATCGCGCGCAGCACAAGCCGCCCGATACGGCCAAACCCATTGATCGCAACGCGAAGTGCCATTCTTTATCCCTTCTTATTTAATGCCTTCTTCGCCGCGTCCGCGGCGGCTTCGGCGGTGATGCCGAAATGTTTGAAAACGTCCTTGGCGGGCGCGGACGCTCCGAAGCTGTGCATGCCGATGAACGGGCCGTCTTCGCCGATATAGCGATCCCAGCCCAATCTTACAGCGGCCTCGATGCCCACTCTTACCGTGCCGCGGCCCAGAACGGCGTCACGATATGTTGCGTCCTGTTTCTCGAACAAATCCCAGCACGGCATGGAAACGATGCGCGCCACGATGCCTTCCTTGGCCAGAATGTCGCGCGCTTCATAGGCCAGACCGACTTCGGAGCCGGTGGCGAGGAACGTCACTTTGGCATTGTCGGCGGGCGCGATTTCATAAGCGCCGCGCGCGGAGAGGTTCTTGTCGGTGGCTTTGTCACGCAAGGTCGGCACGTTCTGGCGGGTGAGCGCCAGCAAGGTCGGGCCGTCATGGCGGTTGAGCGCGATCTCCCAGCATTCCGCCGTTTCAATGGGATCGGCCGGGCGCATCACCAGAAGTTCGGGAATGGCGCGCAAGCCCGCAAGCTGCTCGACCGGTTGATGCGTTGGACCGTCTTCGCCGACGCCGATGCTGTCATGCGTGAACACATAGATCACGCGCTGCTTCATCATCGCGGCAAGGCGGATGGCCGGCTTGCAGTAGTCGGAGAAGATGAGGAATGTGCCGCCGTAAGGGATGACGCCGCCATGCAGCGCCATGCCGCTCATCGCCGCCACCATGCCGTGCTCACGGATGCCGTAACGCATATAGCGGCCTTGATAGGTCTGCGGCTCGAAATCACCGATGTTCTTGGTCTTGGTGTTGTTGGACGGCGTCAGATCTGCCGATCCACCGATGGTCAAAGGCGTCTCGACATTGACGATCTCCAGCACCGCTTCGCTGGCCTTGCGCGTTGCGATGGCTTCCTTGACGGCGATGGTCTTCGTCTTGTAGTCGGTGAGCGCGTCGTGCAGCGAGGCGGGCATGTGACCGGCCAGCGCGGCGTCGAAATCCGCGGCTCCCGTTGCCGATGCCTTGCGCTTGTTCCATTCGGCGCGCTTGGCCGCGCCCTGCGTCCCAATTTTGCGCCACGCATCCAGAACACCGGCATTGAGCGCGAAATCTTCCGGCGGCAAATCGAGTGCCTTCTTCGCGCCGGCAACTTCATCGACGCCTGGCGCATCGCTATGCGCTTTCTGCGTGCCCGCTTTCGTCGGCATGCCAAAGCCGATGATGGTGCGGCAGTTGATCATCACCGGAACATCGCTGTCCTGCGCTTCGCTCAGCGCGCGCGCCACATCTTTCGCATCCTGTCCGTCGCAGTCGATCACATGCCAGCCGAACGCCCGAAAGCGCGCATCAGCGTTGCTGGTGTCCGACAGCGATTTCGCGCCGTCGATGGTGATGTTGTTGTCGTCGTAAAGGAAAATCAGATTGGACAGTTTCAGATGTCCGGCGAGCCCGATGGCTTCGTGGCTGATGCCTTCCATCAGGTCGCCGTC
>DATCFN010000293.1:0-2949 GCA_036509475.1 Rhizomicrobium sp.
CTGAACGGCCCGCAAAAGCCGAGCGGCAATGGCGCCATCAAGAGCTACCGCTACGGCCTGTTCCGGCCGGGAAATTCGCGCTTCGTCATCGACCTCAACATGGCCGTGACGGCCGCACAGCCGATGCTCCTGCCGCCATCCGACGGCTTCGGCTATCGCGTTGTGCTCGATCTCTATCCCGTCTCGCAGCAGAAATTCGACACGGGCGCGGGCTGGCCGGCGGATCTTCAAGCCAAGGAAACCGTGGCCGAAGCTGTTGCGACGCCCGCTCTGCCGCCGGCGCCGACGTCACGCAAAATCGTGGTGGTGGACGCTGGCCATGGCGGCATCGATTCCGGCACCGTCGGAATTGACGGCATGCAGGAGAAAGACTTGGTGCTGGATGAAGCCAAGCGCCTCGGCGCGGCCTTGAAGAAGCGCGGTTATAGCGTCCATCTGACCCGCGACACCGACATCTACATTCCCTTGCGCGAGCGGGTGAACATTGCGCGGGGCTTCGGCGCCGATCTTTTCATCTCGCTGCACGCCGACTCCAACCCCGATCCGACCGTGACGGGGGCGTCCGTCTATACGCTGTCCGAAAAAGGTTCGGACCGGGAAGCGGCGGCGCTGGCGAAAAAGGAAAACCAGTCGGACATCATCGCCGGCGTGGACCTGACGGGGCAGGACGATTCCGTCTCTCATATTCTTGTTAATCTGGAACAACGCGACACGATGAATCATTCGTCACAATTCGCGGAGAATGTGCTCACCGAGATGGCGGGCGCGACGGACATCCTGCCGCGCACGCCGCACCGCTCCGGCGCTCTGGTTGTATTAAAGGCGCCGGATGTTCCCGCGGTGCTGGTCGAACTGGGCTATCTGTCGAATGTCGGCGATTGCAGCCAGATGCATGGCGACGCCTGGCGGAATGGGGTGGCAAAAGCTATCGCGGATGCGGTAGACCGCCATTTCGGGCGGACATCGGCGGCGGTTCCGGGGCGGGGTCCTGCGCCGGTATTGGCCGGTTCGGAGTGATCGTGCGCCCGTGACGGCGCGCCAAGGTAACGTCATAATGTTGGTTCATCTGGCAGGCTTCCGGGAAGGGCCGCTTTAGGCATGTTTCGGCGCATTCTGATTTATACGGGGCTGGCGGTCGCGGGCATCGCGCTCGTCGTGACGCTTGGCCTGGTGGGCTACATCTATTCGCTGAGCCGCGATCTTCCGAGCGTTGAGGCGCTGCAGGATTATCAGCCGCCGGTCACCACGCGCGTCTATGCCGGCAATGGCGATCTGCTCGGCGAATATGCGCGCGAGCGCCGCATCTTCGTGCCCATCGCCTTCGTGCCCAAGCTGGTGATCCAGGCCTTCACGTCGGCCGAGGACAAGAATTTCTACAGCCACCCCGGCATCGACCCGTCCGGAATCGCGCGCGCCGCGATGAAAGACGTCGTCAATGTGTTCGAGCACAAGCGGCTGGAAGGCGCGTCCACGATCACGCAGCAGGTCGCCAAGAACATGCTGCTCAACAGCGAGGTGAAATTCTCGCGCAAGATCAAGGAAGCGATCCTCGCCGTTCGCATCGATGCCACATATTCCAAGCCGAAAATTCTCGAACTCTATCTCAACGAAATTTTCCTCGGCGAAAACTCCTACGGCGTTGCGTCCGCGGCCCTGAACTATTTCGGCAAATCGCTCGATCAACTCGACATTGCGGAAGTGGCCTTCCTTGCATCGCTGCCCAAGGCGCCCAGCAATTACGATCCGCGTTATCACAAGGCCGCGGCGCTGGACCGCCGCAATTGGGTCATCGGCCAGATGGCCGAAAACGGTTACATCACGCGCGATCAGGCGAGCGCAGCGATTGATGAGCCGCTGGATACACAGACGCGTCCGCTGGGCATCCAAGCCGAAGACGCCGATTATTTTGTCGAGGAAGTCCGGCGTATCCTCTATGCGAAATATGGCGAGCAGGCGCTCTACGACGGCGGCCTGCAGGTGCGCTCCACGCTCGACTCGCGGCTGCAGAACTATGCGGTGAACGCATTGCGCGCGGGCCTCGTGCGCTATGACCGCCGGCATGGCTGGCGCGGCGCCGTCAGCAATATCAATGTAGACGGCGACTGGAAGAGTGCGCTGGCGAGCGCCGGCAATCAGTCCGGCATCGCGACATGGCGTGTTGCCGTCGTGCTGGGCTACGGCGACAACAACTCCGTCGACATCGGTCTGGACGATGGCGCGCGGGGCAATATCCCGTTCAGCGAACTGTCTTGGGCGCGCCCTGAGATAAAGAGAAACGCGAGCGTCGGTGCGGCGCCGACGTCGCCGTCGCAGGTCGTCAAGCCCGGCGATCTCATTTATGTCGAGCCGACCGGCACAGCCGGCGAATACGGCTTGCGTCAGGTGCCGGAAGTGAACGGCGCCATCGTCGCGATGGATCCGCATACCGGCCGCGTCCTGGCGCTGTCCGGCGGCTTCTCTTACGCATCGAGCCAGTTCGACCGTGCGATGCAGGCGAACCGCCAGCCCGGATCGTCCTTCAAGCCGTTCGTGTATGCCGCCGCGCTCGACAACGGCTTTACGCCGGTCAGCAAAGTGCTGGATGCACCCGTGTCGCTGCCGCAAGGCCCCGGCCTGCCGATGTGGACGCCCAAGAACTTCGAAAAGCATTTCCTCGGCATGGCGACGCTCCGGCGCGGCATCGTGTTGTCGCGCAACCTGATGACCATTCGCCTGGCCTCCGAAGTCGGCATGGACAAGGTCGTGCAATACCCGATCCGGTTCGGCGTTTACGACAAGCTGCCGGCCTATCTTTCGAATGCCATCGGCGCCTATGAAACCACGCTGATGCGCATGACCACGGGCTATGCGGAATTCGTCAACGGCGGCAAGAAGATCAACGCCACGCTGATCGACCGCATCCAGGACCGCAATGGCAAGGACATCTATCGCCACGATCCGCGCGACTGT
>DATCFN010000294.1:0-5417 GCA_036509475.1 Rhizomicrobium sp.
GCGCCGACGCGGCAGTGTTTGCCGGGTGTGGCACTTCATGCCCGCGCGATTTCGGATAGACGCTTTGGCATCACGCGATGAAAAGCGCGGTTTCGCTCGACTTTCAACTGGTCCGCCCCTTGCTTTCTGTTCTGCGGACCATTGCGGGTAAAGTTCGTGACGATTGCGACTGCCAGTTCAAGCGTTGGAAATTCGGTGACGGCTGATGCCGTCGCGGGCGCGCAATCGCACGGCTCCAAGAAGAGCAAAGGCAAAGCGGATTTTTCCGACCTGCTGGCGTCCATCTTGTCGGCGCAAACGGCGACACAGAACACGGCGCCGGAAAGTGCCGCCACACAAGATAGCAGCGACACTGCGGCTACCGGGGCGAACGACACTATAAAGAAGGCGGCCTCCAATCTGCCGAACGCGGCAGCAACGGCAGGGACCGCGCCCGCGAATCCGACACTTGTGCAGGCCATGAATGCGCTGCGCAGCAATTCGCCGTCCGACGCAACTGACGACACCGATCCAACGGCCGCCACGCCAACGCCTGCATCCACGCCGCCTTCCCAGACCGGATCAGACCACCACACGCATATCAGGTCGGAAAAGCTGACAGCGGCGACCCAGGCCAAGCTGGTGGCCGCGCTGGCGAAGGCCGCAAACAAACCTACACCGATCACCGGCTCCGACGGCCAGACGGCGGCGTCTTCTAGCAATAACGGCACGCCCGCGACGACGGACGCACAGAGCGCGTCGGCACAGCCTGCGCAAAGCGAAACACAGGCGCAGCTCGCGCAAACGCTCGCGGCGATGCAGGCCGCGCAGCCGGCCGTCACCACGATTGCGACCGGCACGACGCCGTCGATCACGAGCCGCACCATGCCGCAGCTTGAAAAAGCGGCGCTGACCAACACCGCCAAGCAGGCGACGCATGCGTCGACGCCCGCGGCCAAAGTTGAGGCGCAGGCCCTGGGCGTGCCGCAGGATGCGAAGTCCGCGAAAGCCGACAGCGATTCCGGCGCACAAACCGGTTCCGGCGGTGGCGAGCAAACCAAAGATCAGTTCTCGCGGGCGGTCAGCGATGCCGCGAAAACGGCCGACACACAGACACCGGCGCAGACGCTCGCTTCCCAGCAGGCGGTGAACGCCACGCCCTCGACCGCCCCGACAGCCGCGAACGTCAATGCGAGCGACACCAGCACATCCGCCGCCGCGGCCAGCAGCGTCGGACAGACAACGGCAACGCAGCCGACGACCATCGCGACAACCCTTCAGGTTGCGCAGCAGACGAGCAATACGGCACTCGCGCAGCAACCCAACATCGCGGCGCTGGCGCTTAGCATCGCGTCGAAATCCGCGGACGGCCAGAAGCAGTTCGACATTCGCATGGAACCGGCCGAACTCGGCCGCGTGGACGTGCGGCTCTCCACGGACTCGTCTGGCAAAACGCAGGCCCATATCACCGCCGACAAGCCGCAGACGCTGGAGCTTTTGCAGAACGACAAATCCACGCTCGCGCAATCCCTGAAGGACGCGGGCATCGATCTTTCCAATTCCGGCCTCAACTTCTCGCTTCGCGGCCAGCAACAGAACAGCACCCCGACGTTTATGGCGCGCAATCGCGCACTTTCGATCAGCGCCGTTCAAACGCCGGATATTTCGGCATCCACCTCCAGCACGAGCACCGCACCCGGCGACTCGCGCCTCGATATCCGGGTTTAGGAAACAGCCATGACGGTCGCACCCACCACTTCGACGCCGACAACGCCCGCCGCCGCATCCGCGTCCTCTTCGACGACGGACAACGCCGCGGCGCAGCTGTCGGGCAATTTCGACACCTTCCTGACGCTGCTGACAACGCAGCTTCAGAACCAGGACCCGATGAACCCGATGGACTCCAACCAGTTCACGCAGGAACTGGTGCAGTTCTCCGGTGTCGAGCAGCAGATCAACACCAACAGCAATCTGCAGACGCTGATCTCGCTGCAGCAGGGCAATGCCGGCACCGCGGCGACCGGCTATCTCGGCAAAACCATCACCGTCACCAACGGCCAAGCCGCGCTGCAAGGCGGCGAAGCGGACTGGAGCTACGCGCTTGGCGCGGCATCGACCGCCACGACGCTGACTGTGACCAATTCGTCGGGCCAGACCGTCTTCTCGCAGCCCGGCGAAACCTCCGAAGGACAACACGATTTCAGTTGGAACGGCGAAGACAACAACGGCAACCAGCTTGCGGACGGCGCTTACACGCTGGCGGTGAACGCGACCGACTCGACTGGCGCTGCCGTCACCAGCGCGATCGCCAGCAAAGGCGTCGTGGATGAAGTGAACATGACGAGCGGAACACCGGCGCTGATGATCGGCCAGATGGCCGTTGCCCTCAGCGACGTCTCGGCAATCGACAACGAATAACGTGAAGGAAAAAGCGGGGCCGAGAAACGGCGCCAGAAACAACGGTCCAGCAGGCGAAGCCGCGAAACCGGGACAATGAAAAAGGACCACCAACCATGAGTCTCTATGGAGCACTGCAGACCGGCGTGTCCGGTCTCGACGCGAGCAGCACGGCGATGACCATCGCCTCCTCGAACATCGCGAACGTCAATACCGTGGGTTACAAATCCAGCACCGCCAACTTCTCGACGTTGCTGGCGTCCGCCATGGGCGGCGATGCCAGCGCCAATGTCACGGCGACCGCCTCGCAGAACGTATCGACCCAGGGCACGATCAACTCTGCCAGCCAGCCGACCGATCTTGCAATTTCGGGCAACGGCTTCTTCGTCGTGAGCCAGCAGCCGGCGGCGGCGGGATCGACCCAGGGCCAGTTCTATACCCGCACGGGCGACTTCACGCCCGACGCGAACGGCAATCTGGTCAACTCGGGCGGCTATTATCTTCAGGGCTGGCCGCTGGATTCGACCGGCGCCCTGCCGACCGACCGTAACGATATGACAGCCGTCAATATCGCGAACCTGTCAGGCAAAGCGGAAGCCACGACCACCCTGTCGTTGCAGGCCAACCTGCAGTCCAGCACCACTGCCGACACGACCTATACCGCCGGCGACATGACGAGCGGCGCCGTAACGCCAGACTTCCAGCGCACGATCAATGTCTATGACAGCCAGGGCGGCTCGCAGCCCTTGCAGGTGTCTTACGAGAAAACCGGCGCCAATACCTGGGCTTATGAAGTCAGCTATCAGGGCACTGCCTCCAACATCACCGGCACCAACCCGATCGCCACCGGTACGATGTCGTTCAATTCGGACGGCACATTGGCGAATGCTGACACATCGGCTGCGACGCCCACCGGCTCGATCAACATCACCATTCCGTGGAGCGCATCTTCGGGCCTTTCGAGCCAGACCGTCGCGCTCAACATGGGAACAGTGGGATCCTCGAACGGCGTGACGCAGTTCGACAGTGCATCGACGATGACCAATTCGACGGTCGATGGCGCGCTGTTCGGCAGTCTTTCGGGGGTCACGATCGACCAGAGCGGTTTCGTGACGGCGAACTTCTCCAACGGCCTGTCTCAGAAAATCTATCAGCTGCCGCTGGCGACCTTCACCAATCCGAACGGTTTGCAGGCTGCATCGGGCAACGCTTACCAGTCTTCGGCCGCATCGGGCGTGGCGACGGTGAGTGAAGCAAGCACCGGCGGCGCGGGCTCGATCGATTCCAATTCGCTCGAAGCTTCGACCGTCGATCTGGCGACGGAATTCACGAACCTGATCACGACGCAGCGCGCGTATGAAGCGTCGTCCAAGATTATTACAACCGCGGCGCAGATGCTCGATCAGCTGATGCAGATGCAGAGTTAATGTTTGAGCCGGTGTTTGCGTGGCTTTGCGCGGCACCGGCTTTTTCAAAAGCCGACAAACGCATGTTGAAGGTAGAGAGTTATTTAACCCTGTGTTTTGGCCGTTTGTTAAAGCCAGAGGGTTACTTTGGTCGCGGGTGATGGAGTTAGAAACGATATGACAATGGGCGATGACCGCAGGGGACGTGTTAGCTACGTCATCGGGCCGGACGGCAGCCCGTTGACGCTCGCTGATCTTCCGCCGCCAGGCACAAAGCGTTGGGTGATACGCCGCAAGGCGGAAGTCGTCGCAGCGGTGCGCGGTGGATTGTTGAGCCTCGACGAAGCATGCCGGCGCTATACGTTGACCGTCGAGGAATTCCTCGCATGGCAGCGGGCTATTGACCGCCACGGTTTGGCGGGTCTGCGCGCAACCCGCGTGCAGCAGTACCGGAACTAGTTAGCGAAAAATGAATGGCGGGTCGCGAGTAGCAAAAATTTCCATTCGCTATTCGCGACGCGCCATTCGCCTTTAGTTTTATCGTTAAGCCGACCTTTACCAACAACACGGCAATGTTTGCCTAGCAGGACGCGAAACGTTTTCGCGCCCCAAGCGGAGGGCATGCTTTGCCGGAATTTCTGAAGGGTAACGGACCAGCGCGGTTCGGTGTGATGGTCGGTGTTGCCGCCGTCCTCACCGCGTTCTTCCTATATGTGGCTGGCGTCATCTCCGAGCCGCCGAAGACGATCCTCTATTCGGGGCTGGATACGCGCAACGCCGCCGAAGTGACGGCGAAGCTCGACGCCATGAACGTCAAGTATGAAGCCAAGGGCGACGGCGGCACGATTTTGGTTCCGTCCGATCAAGTCACGAAGCTGCGCATGGAACTGGCGTCCGAGAATCTTCCGGCGGCCGGCATCGGCTACGAGATTTTCGACAAGACGGACTCGTTCGGCACCAGCGCCTTCGTGCAGAACATCAACCAGCTGCGCGCGCTGGAAGGCGAACTCGCTCGCTCCATTCAAACTATTGACGGCATCGACAGCGTCCGCGTGCATCTCGTGATCCCGGAACGCCAGATCTTCAGCCGTGAAGACCAGAGCCCCAGCGCTTCGGTCGTCCTGAAAACCGAAGGCCAGATAAATCACGGCGAAGTGGCGGCGATCCAGCATCTCGTCGCCGCCGCGGTCGCCAGCCTCGATCCCAGCCGCGTCGCCATCGTCGACGATCACGGCACGCTGCTCGCGGGCGGCGACGACAAGGCGGGTGCCGATGCCGGCGCCGCCGATGAGGAGCAGCACACCGCCGATCTCGAAGACAAGCTGCGCACGCGCATCGAATCCATCGTCGCCAGCGTCGTCGGACCGGGCCATGTCCGCGTCCAGGTCGCCGCCGACATGGACTACAACCATGAAAGCACGACATCCGAGACGTTCGACCCGGATTCCAAGGTTATCCGTTCGACATCCACGACGTCGCAGAATTCCACCGATACCAACGGCGGCAGCGGCCAGGCCGTTTCGGTCACCAACGCATTGCCCAACGCACAGCAGAACAGCGGCGACACCACCAAATCCAACAGCGACCACACCGAAGAAACCACCAACTACGAGATCTCCAAGACGACCAAGACGA
>DATCFN010000295.1:0-5356 GCA_036509475.1 Rhizomicrobium sp.
ATCCGCCGCTGCGAACTTTTGTTTCGACGTGGAGGATTTCTCCGATCTCGCCCAGAAACCACGGATCATATTTGGTGATCTCCGCGACATCCTCCGGCGTCATGCCGTTGCGTAGCGCCTGCGCCGCAATGCGCAGGCGATCGGGCGTGGCGCGGGCCAATGCCGCGCGCATGGTGTTGGGATCGTCGGAGAGTTCGATTTCGTCGAGGCCGGTAAGGCCCGTCTCCATCGACCGCAGGGCTTTCTGCAACGACTCCGCGAAGGTACGGCCGATGGCCATCGCTTCGCCGACCGATTTCATGGAGGTCGTGAGTAGCGGTTCGGCGCCAGGAAATTTCTCGAACGCGAAGCGCGGGATTTTCGTCACCACGTAATCGATGGTCGGCTCGAACGCGGCGGGCGTGACCTTGGTGATGTCGTTGTTGAGTTCGTCCAGCGTGTAACCGACGGCAAGCTTCGCGGCGATCTTCGCGATGGGAAAGCCCGTTGCCTTCGACGCCAGCGCGGAGGAGCGCGAGACGCGGGGGTTCATTTCGATGATGACCATGCGGCCATCCGCCGGGTTCACCGCGAACTGCACATTCGATCCGCCGGTTTCGACACCGATCTCGCGCAGCACCGCGATGCTGGCGGAACGCATGCGCTGGTATTCTTTATCCGTGAGCGTGAGGGCAGGAGCGACCGTCATGGAGTCGCCGGTATGTACGCCCATCGGGTCGATGTTCTCGATGGAGCAGATGATGATGGCGTTGTCCGCTTTGTCGCGGACGACCTCCATCTCGAATTCCTTCCAGCCGAGAACCGATTCCTCGATCAGCACTTCATTGGTCGGCGAGGCGTCGAGACCGGCTTCCACGATTTCGAAGAACTCTTCGCGATTGAACGCGATGCCGCCGCCGGTGCCGCCCAGCGTGAAACTCGGCCGGATGACGGCGGGCAGGCCAACCTCGTCCAGCGCCTGAAGCGCATGCGCGAAGGCTTCGGGCGACAGCTCCATGATCGGATTGTTCTGTCCATCATAGAGAAAGTTGCCGTGATCGTCTTTCTTGTGACGCAGATAGCCTTTCAAGGTCTGACCGATCGGCACGTCGAGGCCGATCTTCATCATCGCCTGGCGGAACAGCTCGCGGTCTTCGGCTTTGTCGATGGCGTCGGCAGAGGCGCCGATCAGTTCGATGTCGTATTTCTCCAGCACGCCGCGCTTGCGCAGCGACAGCGCGGTGTTGAGGGCGGTCTGTCCACCCATCGTCGGCAGCAGCACCATCTTGCGGTCCGCGGGGACGTTTTCTTTTTCGCGGGCGATGATCTTCTCGACGAATTCCGGCGTGATGGGTTCGATGTAGGTCGCATCCGCCATGTCCGGGTCGGTCATGATGGTGGCGGGGTTGGAATTGACCAGCACCACGCGATAACCCTCGGCCCGGAGCGCCTTGCACGCCTGCGCGCCGGAATAGTCGAACTCGCAGGCCTGCCCAATGACGATAGGCCCCGCGCCGATGATCATGACGGTGTGGATGTCGGTCCGCTTTGACATATTTTCTCGCGCGCGAATGGCCCCGCACGATTTGCGCGCGGCTGGCCCGATCAGATTGCAGGTTAAGGGGACCGTCTAGACCCTTGGCCGGGTTGCCGCAACCCACGATTTGCCGCAGTTCACAACCTTCGTTCCGCAGCCGAAATGTCCCAGTTGTCTAGCCTCGATTGGTCCGATTTCCGCCGACCCGTCGGACATGCGCGGCGATCTGAGTCGCGCTCTCGTCCGCGGAAAGGGCCGAGACATCGAGCGTCATTTGATGGGGATGGCGCGTGTCCAGAACGGTCTTGTCCCGATATTTCTCCAGCAATTCCGGACTGGTCATCTTCATGCTTTTGCGCCGATCTTCCATCACGACACGCCGCCGCAATTCAACATCGGAACAGAGCAGGCGAATGGGGATGAACGCCGATCCGCGATCCGCAGCGGCCTTCTGCATCAACTCGAGGCTTGCGATGTCATACGCTTCGCCCTCGATAGCGCTGTAGGTGAGCAGGAAGGTTCGTTCGGGGCGCGAGAGCGTGGCAATCGTTTCAAGCACGGCAACGCGTATTTCGCGCGTGCGCGCCCATACGCTTTCCGGCAACGGCTTTTTGCCGTCCGGCTCGATCACGCCAAAGATCGGGTTGTTGATCCAATGATTGTCGATGACGATGGCATCGAGGATCGCAGCAAGCTTGCGCGCAATCGTAAGCTTTCCCGTTCCTGGGAAACCGAGCAGAACCACGATGGGTGCGTTCAACTCCGCCATCTGAGTGTGCTTTCCTTCACCGGGCTTACGAAGGCTACGCCATTCATAACCTCTGTCAGGCGGAGCTGGAAGACGTCAGGCGGGGATCAATGTCTTCCGTCCGGCGGCAGCCAGAAGCTTGATTGCGCGTTTGTCGAAGGAGAGGAATGTATCGCAGCCAAGCCAGCGGCCCTCATGCGCGATCACGCCGTCTGCGAAATCGCCGCCATCCGCCAGCATCTGCAGCCCCGCTTCGGCCGCGCCGCGATTGACGGCGACATTGGAGGCGTCGATCAGGCGGCGCACGGTTTCGCCAATCTCGCGGGTGGGGATTTTGTAGCCGCGCGCCAGCACCCAGACCAGTTCGCACAAAGCGGGCAATGTCAGGCCGACAAGCTCCGCGTTCCGAAGCGATTTCTGGGCCGCCGTGCTTTGACGCGCATCGTCGCCGGTTATCGCGCGCACCAGCACATTGCTGTCGGGCGTGATCTTCACCGTTTACCGGACCAACCTTCGGCGGCAATCTTTTCTATTTGCTTGACCGAGAGGCGAGGACCGCCCTTGCGCTTCAATGCACCGAACACGTCGGAGATTTTGCCCTTCGGATGGGCAGGCCGCACTTCGATGCCGCCGTCTGGAAGTTTGCTCACGGTCACGGTTTCGCCCGGCTGGACGCCCAGATGATTGAGCAAATCCTTGCGCAGCGTGACCTGGCCCTTTGCGGTGATGGTGAGTGTGCTCATAACGAAAATGTAAGGCAAAATTGCCTTACTTGGCAAGTGAAGACTCTGTGCGCCCACCGAACTTTTATCACGCGGGATCGGAATAGTTCGGGCAATTGCTGGAAAGTTGAGCCCACATCTGATCGAGGCTGGCGGCCCCATGCACGCGTTCGATACCGGCGGCCGACGAATTGTCGATGAAGTTCGATTCCTCTCGCATGACGCTAAAGCCACCGCCAGCGGGCTCTTGATAAAGAACAACATAACCACAATGCCGGTCTATGTTGGCAAAGCGGCTGGCCATATCAATAGCTGCGTAAACACCCGGCATCGGTGCTTGCTGCGGGTCTTTTGTCCATGTCACCTTTATCAGCCTGCGCTCAATGACGGGCCCAGATTGCGCGTTGAACTTTTTGAGATCAGCAGCGTATTGATCGAACGGTTGGTCTTTCGCATCAATCTTCGCGAGATAGCGATAGGCATCTTCTGTTCTATCAGCATCTTTGGCAGCGAAATAGTCGCGTGCTGTCTTTTCCACCAAGGTGCTTTGTTCAACGGACGGACGCCAGCCCGGCGCGGAATCCGATGTCAGATTGATCACACGCATAGGCTGCGCGGGTTTGGACGTGTCTTGCCCATGAACTGTCGTGCTCGCGGAAAGAACGAACAGTGCAAAGCAGAAAATCTGCTTATTGATCAGCTTCGCCATCTCAGAGTCCTCTCCTTCACCGGGTTCACGAAGGGCGTGCCGTTGGTGGTCGATTCCGCCCAGGCTTTCTTCAGCCGGTGATACCACATCGCGGGCACGTCCGAATCCTGGATGAGCATCAGCGGCGGATCGAATTTCAATCCTTCCTTCTGCAACTCGACGATCTTGCGGTCATCGCCCAGAAACGTCGGCCCGATGGCCATGAAGAACGGCTTGATGAAACCCATCCAGCCCGGCCAGTAGAAAATCTGCGTGACCTGCGTGGTTTCCGCATCGACGGGCGTGCAAACCGTCAAGCCGACAATATCGAACGTCCGGCCCAACACGCGGCCCGCAATGTTCTCAAAGCGGGTGCTGGGCAGTTCGAAGGTGATCTCCGTCGTCACTTCGCCGCCCAGCATGCCGTAAACCGGTTTGCTGGGTTTGTGCCGCGTCATCACAAAGCCGTTGGCGAGCGGCGCGTAGTTCTTGTTCTTCGCGCGCGGTTTTTTGTGCCACCACCAATGGGCATGGACATACGGCCCATGCGCCGGGTCCATCAGCCCGATCACGGCATGGTCGATGCCGCAGGGGAATGTCTGGCTTTCGATCCAGCGCGGCTTGGCGTTCGGCACGCCGACACGCGGCGGCTCGCCCTTCGGCGCGTCGCGTTCGTTTGCCGCCATATAGACCCAGAGCAATCCGTCCTGTTCGCGCAACGGATAAGACCGCACGCGGATTTTCGACGGATCGATATTGTCCTGGCCGTCCACGGTCGACGGGATGAGCGAACACACGCCATCCGCGCGAAAGCGCCAGCCGTGATAGGGGCATTCCACGGAATTTTCCGGCATCACCTTTCCGGCCGACAGCGGCACGGCTCGGTGCGGGCAGATGTCCCGCAACGCGAAGGCCTCGCCGTTTTTCATGCGGCCGATCAGAACCGGCTCGCCCAGCAGCATCTGGCGCTTCAGAGCGCCCGCCTTCACGTCACGCGCCAGCGCGGCCATGTACCAGCAGTCGCGCAGGAACATGGGCACCGCGTCGGCGCCGGTCGCAATGGCCGTCTCTGTGTTCATTGCTTCGGCGCGAGCGGCTTCAGGAGAGAATCGAGCGTGGTCATGAAAAGCTGGCCTTTGTCGGTAGGCAGCTTATAGGCCCATCCGTTCGTGTGCGCATCTATATCACGCGCCTCGCGGGCGGGTTCGCCGGACGATCCTTCGGCATAGACCGTGGCCCAGATGGCCCCGTCCTGGGCCACAAGCTGCACGGTCACCGTCAGCCCGTCGAAGGTCTTGGTGATGAGGCGCGGGCCATTGGCGAAATTGAAGCTCACGGAGGGTTTTGCATCGCTGAATGCAAATCCGGTGATCGCCGCGGCGACGGCATCCGCTGCGCCGGGATAGGCCAGTTCGCGCCCGGCCGGCAGCGGCGAGAGCGCGAAGTCCGCTTCGCTTGGCGCGTCGCGTTTTACGACGAAGGCGGGGCCGCTCACCGGCGCGACGTCGGTTTCCTGAATGCGCGCGCGATCGACGTTCAGCACATTGTTGTCGAGCCAGTCGGCGGGGTTGGCTTTCGGCTCGAACACGCTGCGCACCAGCCAGCTCTGCGCGCTGTCCGGCTTGCGGACATAAAGCCCGATGGCGCCGCTGGGATCGCCGATGTCGGTCGCTTTGCCCGCG
>DATCFN010000296.1:0-8870 GCA_036509475.1 Rhizomicrobium sp.
CACGGCCAGCCCCGCATCGCGCGCGGCCCGGATGCCGGACAAAACCTTGTCCAGATCGCCCCAACGGGTGATGGCGCGAAATTTCTCGGGGTCGAGCGTGTCGAGCGATACGTTCACGCGTTCGATACCGGCGGCTTTCAATTGGCCTGCGAAGCGCGAAAGCTGGCTGCCATTCGTGGTCAGCGTGAGTTCTTTCAACCCTCCCGATCCGATACGGCGGCCCAGATTTTCGATCAGGGACAAAACATTCTTGCGGACCAGCGGCTCGCCGCCCGTCAGGCGAATGCGATCGACGCCTTTGCGAATGAACGCCGCACAGAGCCGCTCCATTTCCTCGAGGGTCAGAAGGTCGGCCTTGGGCAGGAACGTCATGTGTTCGGACATGCAATAGACGCAGCGAAAGTCGCAGCGATCCGTCACGGAGACGCGCAGATAGGAGATGTGCCGGCCGAACGGATCAATCATTCCGCCAGCCTAGCAGGCGGCGGCACGGTTCATCCAGCGGCTGCGAGTTTTCCGGCCTGAAGGTCGGCGGCGGCACTTGTCTTGGTCAGTGCGTTGAAAACCGCCTCAACCTCGGCGCGTTGTTCCGATGTCATGGTCAGTGCGATGGACCGTGCCTGGCGCGACATATTGAACACCGTTCCGAAAACGCAGCGATCGATGCCGACGGCGCGGCATGCCATCGCCACGGCGCGCGGACCATGCTCGTAGAATATCTGGCGAAATTTGGCGACTTCCAGCCCCAGCAGGCGGGCAAAGGCGTGGTCGAAAAGCTCCATCTGGTTCTGATGCAGCACGCGGAGCAGGAAACCTGCTTTCAACTGGCCGGCGCCATGGAGTTTCTCAACCAGCTTGCGCGCCGTCTCGGCGCCGTCCGATGGCGTGGACACCATCGGCGTTTGAATCGCCCGTTGTGCGTCGACGACCACCGCTTCGGCTTTCGCCGGCTGTATTTCGAAATTGCGGACGATATGGGTTTGCAGCGCTTCCGATATCCAGCCGCACATTTCTTTGGCGAGAAGCGGGGGGATGTCGCGCCGGTCGGCCAAAGGACCGTGCAGGCTCTCAAAGCGTTTGGACTTCTCGACCAGATTTTCGAAGGCGCTCACGCCGATGCGGGCTGTCGCATTTCTGACGAGGGCGACCAGAACTGTTTCCAATTCGCTTTTCGCAAGAACCTCGGTGACGGGTTCGCCGATATTCGGCCGCTCGGCGATGGTCGCCTGATGCGCGGCCGATGCGTCGGCGATGAATTTCAGGATTTCAACATCGCTCAGTTTGCGGCTGCGCATGATGACGGGACGCGCGACTTCGATTTTGTCGTCGCAGAGCAACAGAATGAGATCCAAAGGCGCATCTTCGTCGTCGGCCAGACGTTCGGCCAGCGCGATGCGCACGGCCATTTCCACGTCCAACGAAAGCCGTTGGAGGATTTCACGCATCAGGAGGCGTTCGCGTTCGGACAGGTAGGGACCTTGGGCCCGGTAAAGCGAGGCGACAGCGACATAGATCTCGTCACGGCCAACGCCTTGCGGGTTCACCGCGAGTTGGGCCAGCCGCCCCATGCTGCTCATGTCTTGTGCCGTTAACGCCATGAAAGTCCCCGGACCGCGGAAGTTGCGGGTTTTGCCCGGTGCAACGTTAGCCAAATTGGCGTTAACAGCGTGTTAAGGTAAGCGCATCGGCAACCTTTGAGTCGCGAAATGACGTTCGAACCGCCTTTTATCCTGGCCATCGACCAGGGCACGACCTCGACGCGGGCGATCCTGTTCGATTCCGCCGCGCGGCCGGTGGCGCAACATTCCATCGAGTTGCGGCAAATCTATCCGGCGAACGGATGGGTCGAGCACGACGCCAATGAAATTTGGCAGGCCACCGTGGCGTGCTGCCGGGTGGCGGCAAAGGGCGTGGATGCGAAGGACATCGCCGCTGTCGGAATTACCAACCAGCGTGAAACGACACTGCTCTGGGACCGGCGGACGGGCGAGCCGCTGCATCATGCGATTGTCTGGCAGGACCGGCGGACGGCAGAGCGCTGCCGCGCGCTGAAAGATGCGGGGCATGAACCCGCCGTCGCCGCGGCGACGGGACTTCTGCTCGATCCTTATTTCTCGGCAACCAAAGTCGAGTGGCTGCTGGATCACATTCCCGGCGCGCGCGCGCGGGTGGAACGCGGCGAGCTGGCATTCGGCACCGTCGACAGCTGGCTGATCTATAAGCTGACCGGCGGCAAGGTTCATGCGACCGACGTGACCAATGCCTCGCGCACCATGTTGCTGAATCTGAAAACGCTAGCATGGGACGATGCGATGCTTGGCTTGTTCAACGTGCCGCGCGCGATTTTGCCGGATGTGCGCGACAGCGCCGGCGATTTTGGCGAGACGACGCCCGATCTGCTCGGCACGGCCATTCCCATTCCCATTCCCATTCGCGGCGTGGCCGGGGACCAGCAGGCGGCCGCGTTCGGTCAGGCATGTTTCGCGCCTGGCGACGTGAAGTCGACTTACGGCACCGGATGTTTTGCGCTGGTGAATACTGGCGCGACGGCCCCGGCCTCGAAGAACCGTTTGCTGGCGACGAGCGCCTATCGCGCCAAGGGACAAACGGCCTACGCCATCGAAGGTAGCATTTTCATTGCCGGTGCGGTGGTGCAGTGGCTTCGCGATGCGATGGGCGTGATCCGCAATGCGGCGGAGATCGAGGCCTTGGCAAAAACCGCCAAGCCTGCCGAGGGACTGTATTTCGTTCCGGCTTTCACGGGGTTGGGGGCGCCTTATTGGGATCCCGATGCGCGCGCTGCGATCCTGGGGCTGACGCGGGATATGGGCGTTGCCGAAATCGCGCGCGCGGCGCTGGATGCCGTGTGTTTCCAGACGCGCGATCTTTTGGAGGCCATGGCCCATGACATGCGGGATGCCGGCCTGACCGCGCCCGCCGCGATGAAAGTCGATGGCGGCATGGTGGCCAATGACTGGTTCTGCCAGCGCCTCGCCGACCTGACCGGACTTCCGGTGGATCGCCCAAAGGTCACCGAGACAACCGCGCTCGGAGCGGCCTACCTCGCCGGACTGGCCGCAGGAATTTTCCGCGATTTCTCCGATATCGCCAAAGGCTGGGCGCTGGACCGCCGCTTTAGGCCGGAAATGTCGAAGCCGTCACGCGACGCGCATTATGACGGATGGCTGAAAGCGGTGGGCCGGGTGCGCGAAAACGAGGTTTGACAGGCCTCGGTTCAAGGCTCCACTCTTGACGACACCGCCATTCAATCCGGAGTTCGCACGATGCAAACCCAAGCCCTTCGCGAAAAATTCGAGATGAAAATTCCGCCGTCGCACGACATCCCTTCGCTGGAAGGAAAAGTCGCCGCCGCGGAATGGAAAGAGCGCGTCGATCTCGCGGCCACCTATCGGCTCGTCGCGATGCATGGCTGGGACGACATGATTTTCACGCATATCTCCGCGCGCGTGCCCGGCCCGGAGCATCATTTCCTGATCAACCCCTACGGTTTGCTGTTCGAAGAGATCACCGCTTCCAGCCTGGTGAAGATCGATGTCGACGGCCACAAGGTCGAGGAGTCGCCCTATCCGGTGAACCCGGCCGGTTTCACCATCCACAGCGCGTTGCACATGAACCGCGAAGATGCCGGCTGCGTCATTCATCTGCATACGGATGATGGCGTGGCGGTGGCGGCGCAGGCGGACGGCCTTTTGCCGCTCGACCAGCATGCGATGATGGTGAGCGGCGATCTGGCCTATCACGACTATGAAGGCGTCGCCCTCGATCTGGATGAGCGCGAGCGGCTGGTTCAGGACATCGGCAAGAAGAACATCATGATCCTGCGCAATCACGGCACGCTGGCCATCGGCAAGAACTGCCCCGACGCGTTCCTGCGCATGTATTACCTCGAACGCGCCTGCACCATGCAGGTGCGCGCATTGTCTGGTGGCGCGAAGTCCAACATGCCGAACCAGGGCGTGCCGGAGAAAACCGCGGGGCAGGGCGCGATGGCGTTCGATGGTCTGGTCGGCGCGCTGGCTTGGCCGGCGCTGCTGCGCAAACTGGACCGCGTCGATCCAAGCTACAGACATTAAGGGTTCGCGATGAAATTCGGCACAGGCCAATCCGTCCGCCGGACGGAAGATATTCGTTTTGTCACAGGTCACGGTCAGTATACGGACGATCTGCATTTCGAAAATGAAACGCAGGCGGTGTTCGCCCGCAGTCCACATGCCCATGCCAAGATCAACGCGATCGACACTTCCGCGGCGAAATCCGCGCCCGGTGTTGTTGCCGTGCTGACGCAGGCCGATCTGGAAGCCGACGGCGCGAGGCCGATGGTGACCATGACGCCGGTCAAAAGCCGGGACGGTTCGTTCCCGAAAGGCGCCGCCAAGAATTTTCTTGCGAAGGATCAGGTCACGTTCGTCGGTGAAGCCGTTGTCCTGGTTGTCGCAGAAACATTGGCACAGGCGCGCGATGCGGCCGAACTTGTCGAGATCGACTACGAACCGCTGGACGCGGTCGGCACGTTGGCGGGAGCGCCGACCGGCGCGCAAATCTGGGACGAGGTGCCGGACAATCTTTGCCTCGACTGGGCCGACGGCAAGGAAGATGAAACGAACGCCGCCTTCGCGAAGGCCGCCTACACCGCCAGCCTGGACATGGTGCAGAACCGCGTCGTCGTGAATTCGATGGAGACGCGCAATGCCAGCGGCGTCTATGACGCGGCGACAGGGCACTTCACGCTTTATTCCGGCAATCAGGGATCCGGCGGCTTGCGCGCCAATGTGGCCAAGATCCTGGACGTTCCGCCGGAAAAGGTGCGCGTGGTCTCGTCCGATGTCGGCGGCGGCTTCGGCATGAAGGCCGGGCTCTATCCCGAACAATGTGTCGTACTCGTCGCCGCCAAAATCGTCGGCCGTCCGGTGCGCTGGTCCGCCGACCGCACAGAAGCGTTTCTGGCGGATCATCATGGCCGCGATATGCTGACCCGCGCGGAAGGCGCGTTCGACAAGGACGGCAAAATTCTCGCGCTGCGTTTCACCGGCAGCGCCAATCTCGGCGGCTATCTGTCCGGTTTCGCGCCGTTCATTCCGACGCTCGCAGGGTCTCGCATTTTCGGCGGCGTCTATCGCGTGCCGTCTTTCTTCACCAACATCAAATGCTATTTCTCCAACACCGCGCCGATCAACGCCTATCGCGGCGCCGGTCGTCCTGAGGCCGCTTACTATATGGAGCGGCTGATGGACGTGGCCGCCAAGCGTGTCGGTATCGACCGTATCGAAATCCGCCGGCGCAATCTGATCACGCCGGAAGAGTTGCCCTACAAGAACTGGTGGGGCGTGTCGTTCGACAGCGGAGACTACCCGCGCTTGCTGGAAGAAGGCTTGAAGCGCGCCAACTATGCGGCCTTCGCCGAACGCCGCAAGACATCCGAAGCGCGCGGCAAGAAGCGTGGTTTCGGCGTGGCGTATTACGTCGAGATCACCGCCGCCGCGGGCAACGAACCGGCGCGCGTGCAGTTCACGGACAATGGCGGCGTCGAGCTTCTCGTCGGCACGCAGTCGAACGGACAAGGCCATGAAACGGCCTTCGCGCAAGTCGTGGCGGAAAAGCTTGGCGTGCCGTTTGAATCCATCATGGTGAAGCAGGGCGACAGCGATTGGGTCAACGGCGGCGGCACTGGTGGTTCGCGTTCGCTCAACATGGCGGGCGGCGCGCTACTGGCGGCGTCGGATGTCGTGATTGCAAAGGGCAAGACGGCTGCGGGACAGGTGATGCAGGCCGGTGGCAAGGAAGTTTCTTTCGATGTCGTCGAAGGCATCGGCCGCTTCCGCATTGCGGGCGAAGACCGCTCAATGACCGTTCCCGAACTCGCCGTAACGCTGAGGCGCGAGAAACTGCCGGAGTTTGAAATGGGGCTCGACAGCGACGCGGCGTTCCAGGGCCCGGCTTCGACGTTTCCGAACGGCTGCCATATCTGCGAAGTCGAGATCGATCCCGACACCGGCAAGGTCGATATCGTTTCGTATCGCGTGCTGGACGATTTTGGCCGCGTCATCAATCCGATGCTGGTGCTGGGCCAGGTTCATGGCGGCGTCGTGCAAGGGCTCGGCCAAGTCGTCATGGAAAATTGCGTTTATGACGCGGAGAGCGGCCAGGCGATGACCGCAAGCTTCAGCGATTACGCCATGCCGCGTGCGGACGACATGCCGGACATCGATGTGTCTTATGAGGAAATCCTGTGCAAGACGCATCCGATGGGCGCCAAGGGATGCGGCGAAGCGGGAACGGTTGGCGCATTGCCCGCCGCGATGAGCGCGATCGTGGATGCCATCGGCATCGAACATCTGGATATGCCGGCGACACCCGAGCGCGTCTGGCGCGCGCTGCGGGCTGCGGCATAGGAATTACGGATTTGTCGGCGCCGGTGCTGCTGCGGGCGGCGCTGACGCCGCGGTGGCCGCTTGCGCGTTCGCATGATAGTCCGCGATGGCTTTCGCCAGCAGGTCTTTCTCCTCGCAACCGCTGGTGCAAATCCGGGTCAGTTCCGCAAGTTGCGCATCGGCCGATGCGGAGTCATGCATCATCAGGTAAAGTTCGCCCAGATATTCATGCACGCCTTTATGGTCCGGGTTGATCGCCAGCGCCTTCTGATAAAAAACGAGGGACCCCGTCAGGTCGCCGACCATGCGATGGGTCAGCCCCAGATAGTTCAGAATATCCGCGCTATGCGGACGATCCGCGAGCGCATTGTCGAGATAGGGAATCGCCTTGGCGTATTCTTCGCGGCGAATGAATCGCAGCGCCGTCGAGTAGTTGTCGACGCTCTGCGCGCCGCCATTGCCCATCCCGCCATAGCTTCCCATGCCGCCCATTCCACCGCCGCCGCCGCTGGCCAAGGCGAAAGATGCCGCACAGCAAAGCGCGATGGCTGCAACGCCTGTCAAAAGAACCGATGTTTTCATGTGATCCTCCCCGGACTGCGCGAACCGCGCGAGAACCCTTATACATCGCCGCGCGAAGGTTGTACCGGGCGCGTTCCATTGACGGCGTAAAAGACAATGTAAATCGCGTTTAGTGCGATGACGCCGGCGTTGCGGCGGCATGGAAATCGGCGACGGACGTCGCCAGCGCATCCTTTTCCTTGCAGCCATCGGGACAGAGCCGTGTCAGTTCAACCATCTGCGCATCCGCCGACGCCGGATCGTGCACGGCCAGATCCAATTCGCCCAGACGCTCATGCGCGCCTTTGTTGTCCGGGTCGGTCGAGATCGCTTTCTGATACAAAGCCCGCGCATCCGAAAAATCGCCGGCCATGCGATGCGCATAGCCGAGATACGTCATGATGTCCGCGCTGTGCGGCCGGTTGGCGAGCGCGCGATCGAGAAACGGAATGGCATCCTCATATTGTTCGGCGTGAAGCAGGCGCAGCCCCGTCGCATAGTCATTGAAGGAAAGTTGAGACGCGCCGCCGCCGCCGAAGGTGGAATTGCCCGATGGATTCATCCCGCCGGCCTGGCCGCTCTGCGCGAGAAGAACAGACGAATTGCAAAGCGTTGCCGCAAGACACACGGCGCCCAAAAACAACAGCCTTTTCATGTCGGTCCCTCCCCAAGGAACCTTCTTATAACAAAGGTGGGGCACTGTTTTCCAGTTTCACATTGACTTGACCTTGCCCCTCCGCCGAAAGTCCTCGCATGAGCGCAGCGGATATAATGAAGCCCGACGAAGCACGTCCCGCGCGGCGCAAGCCTGAAAGTCTTGCCAAGATCAAGAAAGCAGCCCGCAAGCTGTTCGTCGAACGCGGCTATCACGCGACCCGCCCGCAGGACATCGCGCGGGAGGCGGGACTGGGTCACGGCACGTTCTACCTGCATTACCCCGACAAACGCGCCTGCTTTCTCGCTTTCGTGGACGATGCGCGTGAAGAACTGGATGCGCATGTGCGCTCGCATGCCGGCGTGGGGCAACCGCTGGAACATCTCATCGCCAATTCGCTACACGCGATTTTCGATTATTCGGAAAGCCATCCCGGCGTGCTCAATGCCGCGATGACGGACGAAGCCATCATCGACGCGGAAGGTGTCGCTGCGACGCCGTTGCTGCAACGCTGGGGTGCGGACTGGGCAAAGACGTTGGGTGAGGCCATGAACTCGGGCCGCGCCGCCAACATCTACGACGCCGATATCATCGGCCAGGCAATTTTGGGCGCGATCCACCAGACGGCCAGCGAAGGCCATCGCTCCGGCCGCAATCCCGAAGCCCTCGTGAAAAATCTCACGCGCTTTCTGGTTCGCGCGCTCGCCCCTTGATCGTCGTCATTTGATGCCCCCGCCGAGACGCCCCATCCCAAGGCGTCTCGGTCGAAGCGTCACATGCTATTGGCCCATGTGATAGGTCAGGCCCGCCAGCAAGGCGTGATCGGCGAAATGCTGATGCGCGCTCGCGCCGGCATCCGACAGGTCCGCTGCTTCGCTCTGCGAGAAGCGATACTCGCCGAACAGCGAAACTTTCTGCGAGATGTCGGTGCGCAATCCGGCTTCCGCCTGATAGGCCGGCTTCCAGTCGGTATCCTGCAAACCGTTCACGTTCGCGCCGATGTTTTGATAGCCCAGACCGGCGCCGACATAAGGCGTCACCGAAGCGTGGTGCATCAGATCGACCTGGCCATTGACCATCAGGCTGGTCGATTGCAGGTGGCCGTTGCCGCCGGTTGGGACACCGCTGACGCGGGTGAGGTCGGACATCTGGTGCGTCGTGTCCAGTTCGAGGCGCATGCCGTCGCCGGTGTCGTATCCGACAGCGCCGCCATAGGCGTATCCCGGATCGAAATGCTCATGCTGCGTTCCGGCAGCGCTTTTCAG
>DATCFN010000297.1:0-2388 GCA_036509475.1 Rhizomicrobium sp.
ACGCATTGGATGAATGTCGAAAAGGGCGAACACCGCGAAAATCCCAACCGGCTCGTCAATCCGTTCGGCAAGATTCCCTCGCTGGAAGATGGCGCGCAGCGCCTGTTCGAATCCGGCGCCATCGTTCTTTATCTCTACGAGAACGCCGGCAAGGCGCCGCAGGACGCCCATGCCCGCGCCGAGGTAAATCAATGGTGTTTCGCCGCGCTGAACACGGTTGAACCGGTCGTCTCGGAAATTTTCCGCTGGGACATATTCTGGAAAGATAAGCCCGGCTTTGAATGGCGCCGCCCGGAGCTTGCGGATATTGCCAATACAAGGCTGACCGATCTGGCGCGCGCCATGGGCGACAAGCACTATCTCGTCGGCAATGCCTTCGGACCGGCGGACATATTGATGACGACCGTTCTGGATTTCGCCCGGCACGATCCCAAACTGTTCCAAAATCATGCCGCCATCCGCGCCTATCTCGACCGCTGCCACGCGCGGGCCGCCTATCAGCGCGCACTTGCCAAACAGGGTGAAGGCCCAAAAGCCAGCGCGGCGTGACCTTTGGCGTTGGCGCTGCTATCCTCACGCGATGACGTCCAGAAGCGCCCTTCTCATTCTCTGCGCCCGCATCGGCTATAATCCGCCGCGCGCCTGACCGCGCGGTATTGCCTGCGCGTCCTGCGGCATCACCGCTGCAAATCCTTTCCTCCGTCAGCAGAGAAAACCATGACCACGCGCGAACACAATCTTACAAAACGCTGGCAGGCGATTGACGCCGCCCATCACATCCATCCGTTTTCGGATACCGCCGCCCTCAACAAGGAAGGCGCGCGTGTCATCACCCATGCCGATGGCGTCTATATCTACGACTCCAACGGCCACAAAATCATCGACGGCATGTCGGGGCTTTGGTGCGTGCAGGTCGGCTATGGCAACAAGGAACTGGCCGAGGCGGGCTATGAAGCGCTGAAAACGCTTCCCTATTACAACCACTTCTTCAAGACGACGAACCCTTATACCGCCGAACTCGCCAACAAGCTGGCGAGCGTGCTGCCCGAGGGGCATGAGCGCGTGCTGTTCGCCAATTCCGGGTCGGAAGCCAACGACACAGCGTTGAAGCTGATCCGTTACTACTGGAACCTGCGCGCGAAGCCGCACAAGAAAATCCACCTGTCGCGCGACAAGGCCTATCACGGCGTGACAATGGCGGCGGCGTCGCTCTCCGGCCTGACGCCGATGCATCCACAATTCGATCTGCCGCTACCGGGTTTCGAGAAAGTGCCGACGCCCTACTGGTTCGGCGCGCATGCCGAGCATGGCGAGATGTCGGCCGAAGACCTCGGCATGGCCGTGGCACGCAAGCTGGAAGAAAAAATCCTGGAACTCGGCGCCGACCATGTCGCATCGTTTTCTGCCGAGCCGGTGCATGGCGCGGGCGGCGTGATCTTCCCGCCAGACGGCTATTGGGCGGAGATCAATCGCATCTGCCAGAAATACGATGTGCTGCTGCATGCCGACGAAGTCATCACCGGCTTCGGCCGCACCGGCGAATGGTTCGGCTCGCAGACCTACGGCATCAAGCCGGACATCATGACGATGGCCAAGGGGTTGTCGTCCGGCTACCAGCCGATCAGCGCGATCTCCTTGGGCGAGCGCATGGGCGACGCGATCGTCAACGCCAACGAAGAACTCGTCCACGGCTACACCTATTCCGGCCATCCGGTGGCGAGTGCCGTGGCGCTCAAGAATCTCGAAGTGATGGAGCGGGACGGGCTCGTTGCGCGCACAAAAAGCGAAATGGGTCCGTATATGCAGACCCGTTTGCGCGAGACGTTCAAGGATCATCCCATCGTGGGCGAAGTGCGCGGCATCGGCCTGATCGCAGCCATCGAACTGGTGCCGGATGCGAAGAAGCGCGAGTTTTTCCTGAATATCGGCGAGGTCGGCACGCATTGCCGCAACTACTGTTTCAATTCAGGCCTCGTCAGCCGTGCCATTCGCGACACGATGGTGCTGGCACCGCCGCTCATCATTTCCAAATCCGAAGTGGATGAGATCGTGACCAAATTGAAAGCCGCCATCGACAACACGGCGCGCGATTACAAGAAGATGTAGCCGGTCAGATCAAAACCTTGTCGGACACTTCCTGTTGTTCGGCTTCCGTCTCGTTGCGCGCGACAAGACGGCCTTTTTTCCAGTCGCCGCGCGCGAACCAGACGCCCGCGATGATGGATGTCGCGATATTGGCGATGGGAAATGCCCACCACAAACCATGGGCATGAAGCGACGTGCGTTCCGACAGGATGAACGCGAGCGGGAACTGCACCACCCATTGGGACACCAGGCTGATAATCATCGCGGCAAACGTATTTCCGGCGGCGCGCAACACACCCATCA
>DATCFN010000298.1:0-6984 GCA_036509475.1 Rhizomicrobium sp.
CCGTCCGCATCGCGGTGCTGACGGTTTCGGACACGCGCGATGCGTCCAACGATACGTCGGGCGACACGCTTGCGGCGCGGATCGCGGAAGCGGGCCATGTGCTTGCCGACCGGGTGATCGTGAAAGATGACGTGCCGAAGATCCGCGCGCAGCTTCAGCAATGGATCGAGGACAACCGGATTGACGTGGTGATCTCCACCGGCGGCACCGGCCTCACAGGCCGCGATGTCACCGTCGAAGCGATGAAGCCGCTATTCGAAAAAGAGATCGACGGCTTCTCGGTGATCTTCCACCAGATCTCATTTCAGAAGATCGGCACATCGACTTTGCAATCTCGCGCCTGCGCCGGCGTGGCCAAAGGAACGTATCTGTTCGCCCTGCCCGGTTCGACCGGCGCGGTGAAGGACGGCTGGGACGGTATCCTGAAATACCAGCTCGACATCCGCCACAAGCCCTGCAACTTCGTGGAAATCATGCCGCGGCTGGAAGAGCATTAGGGTATCCACGCCTGACGCGCGGTGTGCCGAACATGCAGAATCTCGACCGCTTCCGCCGACACGGTGAAAAATATCTTGTAACGATACCGGCGGACAATTTTCACTCTCACATCGCGATAGTCTGTCTTGAGCGATGCCAGCGGCTGTTCACCGATGAGGTGAATGCTCGCATATATCGCACCCAGCACACTGCGCGCGCCGGAAGGACTGTGCTGGTGAAGAAACTGGAATATCGCGTCGATGTCGGCCAGTCCCTGGGCGCGATATCGAACAATCATCCGATATTGTGCCGCTTCCAGAACGCGTCAACCTCGTCGGCGGACAAGAGCGCGGATTGCCCCGCATTCTGCACGGCCTGACGCTCGTCATCGGTCGTGATGTATACACCCGCGCGGCGAGCGAGAATTTCACGCGCGACCTCCGCCAATTCTTCCTGATCTGGCTCCGGCCATGACCGGACATTCTCCAGAACGGCGGTGATCTGTTCTTTGGTCATGGACTTATCCTAACATGCCCCGGACGAAACAGCCATTCAGCGAATATCGCCGGGGACCATGCGCAAACTGACCGCCTTTATCAACGTGTCGCTTGACGGATACTACGCCGATGCCAAGGGCGACATGCGCTGGGCACACAAAGAGGACGCCGAGTGGAACGCCTTCGCCGCGGAGAACGCGAAAGGCGGCGGCGAGATGGTGTTCGGCCGCATCACTTACGACCTGATGGCAAGCTATTGGCCGACGCCACTGGCCATGCAGCAGAATCCTGTCGTGGCCGAACGCATGAACGCGATGCAGAAGACGGTGTTCTCCAACACGCTGGAGAAATCGGCTTGGAGCAAAACGCGCGTCGCCAAGGGCAACATTTTCACCGGCGCACGCATGTTGAAGCAGGCGCCCGGCGAGGACATGGCGATCCTCGGCAGCGGCAGCATCGTCTCGCAACTCACGGAAGCGGGATTGATCGACGAGCTTCAGATCGCAATCCATCCGCTGGTGATCGGCGGCGGCAAGCGATTGTTCGACGGCGTGAAAAAGATGTTTGCGTTGAAGCGCATGAAAAGCCGGGCCTTCCAGAACGGCGTGATCGTGGCGTGGTACGCGCCGGCGGCGTGACGTCCGCACCCTGTTCCTGCTAACATCCGCCGGCATGCGTGGGAGACAGATATGAGCGTCGCACTCGTTGTCGGCACGCCAAAGGGCGCGGCCATCCTTGCCAGCAAGGATCGTAAAAACTGGAGCGAGCGCTTCGTCCTGCAGGGCTGGCCCGTCACGGCGAGCGCGCAGGACGACAAAGGCCGCATCTATGCCGCCGTAAATAGCCCCAGCTATGGCGTGGCAATTTTTGTCAGCGACGATCTGGAGAACTGGAAACAGCTTTCCGCCGCGCCGCGCTATCGGCCGGAGGATCGCGGCAATCCCGAACATCACCGCATCGTCGGGCAGATGGATTTCGAAGGCAAACTGAAAAGCGGTGGCCGCTTTGTCGATCAAATATGGACGCTGCATTGGGCGCATGGCGCGCTCTATGCCGGCGTCTCGGAAGCCGGACTGTTCGTCAGCCGCGACCGCGGCGAAAGCTGGCAACCGGTCGATGGGTTCAACGAGCATCCGACACGCGCCACATGGCAACCCGGCTTTGGCGGGCTGGGCGCGCACACCATCCTCAGCGACGCGAAAAATCCGAACCGCATGTGGGCCGGCGTTTCCGCCGCCGGGTTTTTCCGCACCGATGACGGCGGCAAAACATGGGCGGCGAAGAACGATGGCGTGAATGGCGACACCGGCCAATGCGTGCACAGCGTCACCCACGATCCCCGGAATGCCAACGTCCTCTTTCGTCAGGAACATCGCGGCGTCCACCGCAGCGACGACGGCGGAGACACGTGGCGCGTGATCGAGGACGGGCTGCCCGTCTGCGAATTGTCGGACGGCCATCGCTGCTCGTTCGGTTTTGCGTCGGCGATCGATCTCAAGACCAGGAATGTGTTTGTCGTGCCGCTCGAAGGCGACAATTTCCGCTTCCCGCGCGGCGGTCAGCTTGCCGTTTATCGCACCGGCGACGGCGCGCGCTGGCAGCCGCTGACCGACGGCCTGCCCGCCAACTGCTTTACCGCCGTGTTGCGCGGCGCGATGGCGGCGGATCAGGGCGATCCCGGCGGCATCTATTTCGGCACCGCGTCGGGCACCGTCTATGCCAGCGCCGATTGCGGGGACCGCTGGAAGGAAATCGCCAGCGGCTTGTCGCGCATCACCAGCGTCGGGGCCTATTCGGCGTGACGGTCCGCGTGCAACTGCCGCCCGTCTTGCGCAATGCTGTTGGCGGGGAACGTTGGCTGGAGGCGGACGGCACATCCATCGCCGCCGCGCTAAGCGATCTGGCGCACAGACATCCGGCGCTCGGACTGCATTTTTTTGACGAGCAAGGCGCGATCCGCCGAAACATCATTTTTTTGCACGATGGAACGATGATACGGGCCGCTGAAGCCCTCGCGCATCGCGTCAATCCCGGTGACGAAATCGTGCTGACAAACGCGCTGGCGGGCGGGTGAACCCGGCCCTCATCACCCTCAGCCTCGAACAGGTGGGCGAGCGCTGCGCTGACATCACGCCGTTGGTTTACGCCAGACTATTCGCGCAGCATCCCGGCATGGAGGCGCTTTTTGTGCGCGACACGACCGGCAGCGTGCGCGGCGAGATGCTGTTCAAGGTGATCGAGGCCATCCTCGATTTCATCGGCGCGCGCACCTATTCCAATCATCTCATCCAGACCGAAGTCGTGACGCATGACGGTTATGGCGTGCCGCGCGATGTGTTCGGCATATTCTTCGGCACGCTGCGCGATACGTTGCGCGACATTCTCGGCACCGACTGGACGCCGCAGATCGACGCAAGCTGGCGCGAGCTTCTCGCTCAACTCGACGTCTATGTACGCAATCCCGATCAGAACGCCGGCGTTGGGTGAAGTTTGCGGATGAAGAAGTCCAGCGACGTTTGCGTGCGATGCATCTTGTCCTTGGGCGTCCAGCCCGCGCGATGGCGCAGGCCCGGATAGACCATCATCTCGAACGGGATCGCCTGCGCCTGCAGCGCCGCCATCACGCCGATGGAATTGACGAAGCTGACATTGTCGTCGGCCATGCCGTGCATCAGCATCAGCGAGCCCGGTTTCATGGCGCCCAGACGCGACACCACATTCGACGCCGCATAATCCGCCGGATCGTTTTGCGGTGTGCCCATATAGCGTTCGGTATAGGCCGTGTCGTAGGTGCTCCAGTCGGTCGGCGGCGCGCCCGCGACACCGGCGGCATAGGGGCCGTCCGGCACCGTCAGCAACATCAACGTCATAAAGCCACCATTCGACCAGCCGGTCACACCGATACGTTTTGCATCGACGTAAGGCAGCGAAGTCAGATAGCGCACGCCCGCAAGCTGATCCTGCACATCGACAATCCCGGTCTTGTGATCGATGGCGTCCTTGAACATCGCGGAGCGGTTCGGCGTGCCCCGATTGTCGATGGAGAACAGGATGAACCCGGCATTCAGATAAAGCTGGTTGGACGGATCGGCCCAGGTTCGCGTCACGGTCTGCGCCGCCGGGCCGCCATAGACCTGCACGATCACGGGATATTTTTTCGCCGGATCGAAATTGGGCGGCGTGTGCAGCGACCACCAGAGGTCTTCGCCATCGGCGGCTTTGATGGAGCCATAGCTCGGCTTCGTCAGATCGCCCGCATAAGGAAAATACGGATGACCCGCCACAAGACTGTTTTCTTCGATCCAGCGGATGAAGGTGCCGTCCTCGCGATACAGCCCCGTGCGTGGCGGCGTCATGGGATCGCTGTAATTGCCCGCGAAATTTCCACCATGCAGCGCGACATCGGCTGTCCACCAGCCGCCCGCAGGCGTCAGTGCCGCCGGTTCGCCGGGATGATCGTATGACACGCTGTACACGCGCCGCTCCGTCGGATTGTCTTTCGAGGCGCTGAAGATGATCAGCTTCTTGGCTTCATCCACGCCTTCAATACCGGCGACGGGCCAATCGCCCTGCGTCACCTGCCGGACCGGCTTGCCGTCGCGGTCATAGAGATAGATGTGGCGATTGCCGGATGCTTCCGACGACCACAGGAAATCGCCGTCATGCAGCGGCGTGAAATCATGGCTGAGTTCGACCCAGTGCGGGCTCGTCTGGCTGAGGATCACGCGCGACTTGCCGTTCGCCGGATCGACGGCCAGCAGGTCGAGCCGTTTCTGGTCGCGCGACAGGCGCTGCACATAGAGAACATCGCCCGCCTTCGACCAGTCCATGCGCGCGAGATAAATGTCGGGATCGTTTCCAAGGTCCACTTTCACGCGCGCGCCACCGGCGACCGCCGCGACATAGAGTTCGACCAGCGCATTCTTCGCGCCAGCGCGCGGATAGCGTTGCTCGACGACCTCCGCGCCCTTCGCGCCGACATCGAGGCGCGGTACGATTGCCACGCCCGTCATATCGGCATGTTCCAGCGCGATATATTTCTCGTCGCTCGACCAGGCGTAGCCGGAACTGCGCGCCAGTTCTTCCTGCGCGATGAATTCCGCGGTGGCCCAGTTTTTCAGATCGGTGCCGCCGGTCGTCAGCGCGCGCTCGGCGCCGCCCGCGGACGGCATCACATAGAGATTGTTGTCGCGAACATAGGAGACGAAATTTCCCTTGGGCGAGACTTTGCCGTCAATCTCGTCGCCCGGTGTCTTCGTCAACTGGCGCAGCTTTCCGCCGGCCCGTTCATAGATCCACAAATCGCCCGACACCGGAACGAGGACGAAACGTCCTTCTTCATCCCAATCGTAATCGGTGACGCCGAATGTCTGCGTGCCTTGACGCTCGCGCCGGTCTTTCTCCGCCGCCGACATCACATGATCGGCGGGCATCAATGCTGTGGCGTCGATCAGGCGGCGCGGCGCGCCACCACTGGCATCGACGGCCCAAAGATCGGTGATCTGCTTGTTGTCGGGCCGCGATTTTATATAGGTCGCCATCAGGCCATCGGGCGACAGCTCAACCTTGCTCGCATGCGGCCCGGAAATATCGGGATCGGCGAAGACGCGCGCGACGGTCAGGTGATCGGCAAGCGCCGGCGAAGCGGTCGCGACGATGGCGGCAGCACAGATCCAGATACGAAACGACATTGGCGACAATCCCCATTATGCGCGAGTTCGCGCGCGTGGGGACAATACTAGGCCGGAAGCTGGTCGTCTTCGCCCTGATAGATTTCTTCGTCGCTGCCGTCCTGGTCCTGATCGGCGTCGGGCGCATAGTTTGCCTGCGCGGCATCGCCATCGGGATTGATCGTGAAACCGCGATCCGATCCGGCCTTCGGAATGAAAGCGCCGTCGTGATCGTTGGTGGAAGCGGGCGTGCTGCGCTCCGCGTAATCCGGCGGATGGGCCGTCTGGGACGGCGCCGCATTCGCGGCACCGGCGGTCAGGAAAATAGCGACAGTACCGCAAAGCCCCAACGCGAAAACGCGCATGGATATTGCCCTTTCGACACTTAGCCCGCGCGATTCTTACCACCTTCTCAAATCCTTTGCACGGCCTCACACGCGCAACGCGAGAATTTCCCAAATATTCCAGATGGTTGCGACGAGTTGAGACAGGCGCACGGACTTCTTTGCCCTGCCCTTGCCGTAGAAACCAGATGCTGTGCGTGCGCGTTGTATCCAGACAATCCCTAGCGATTGTTTTGTTCTAGTTATGTTCTTATCTTGGCGCTATGACCACTGTTCTCGACATCACCGCCGATAGCCGCCGCCTCCACGGACGAGGTGCGGTTTCCAATGCCTCGGGGCGCTTTGAAAAACAGGCCCGCGTTCTGGTGGACGACGGCTGGAGCGACGAGCCGGAGCCGTCGCTGAAAACCGAGATCCTGCGCGACACTTCGCGCACCATCATCACGCGCAACACCTCGCCGGATATTTCCTTCAGCCAGTCGATCAACCCCTATAAGGGCTGCGAGCATGGCTGCATCTATTGTTTCGCGCGGCCGACACACGCCTATCTGGGTTTCTCGCCGGGCGCGGATTTCGAGAGCAAGATTTTCGCAAAGCCGAATGCGGCGGAGTTGCTGCGCAAGGAATTGTCCGCGCCGGGCTACGTGCCGAAGGTCATCGCCATCGGCACCAACACCGATCCCTACCAGCCGATTGAGCGCAAGCTGAAGATCATGCGCTCCATCCTGGAAGTGCTGTGGGAGTTCAAGCATCCGGTCGGCATCGTGACGAAGTCGGCGCTGATCCTGCGCGATCTCGATATTCTGGTACCGATGGCGCAGGCGGGATTGGCGAAAGCGGCATTGTCCGTCACGACATTGGATCGGCGCATCGCGCGCGAGATGGAACCACGCGCCTCAACCCCGCCCAAACGCATCGAAGCCATCAAGCGGCTGAATGCGGCGGGCGTTCCGGCGGGTGTGATGTTCGCGCCGATCATTCCGGCACTGAACGATG
>DATCFN010000299.1:0-2810 GCA_036509475.1 Rhizomicrobium sp.
CGAAGCGCATCGCCGTCCAGTCGGCTTTCGCTTTCTCCATGCGCTCACGCGAGCTTGAGACGAAATTCCACCAGACATGCCGGTCGCCGTCGAGCGCCGCCCCGCCCAGCAACATGACCCGCGCCGCGCCTTTCGCGGTGATCGCCGCCTGTTCGCCGCGATCGAACACGATCATCTGGGCTTCGCCGTAAGTCGCGCCGCCGATTTCGACCTCGCCTTCGATCACGAACGCGGCGCGCTCCTCATGTTCGTCCGTCATGGGCAGCGACGATCCGGCCGCGAAACGCGCATCGACATAGAAGATCGGCGAAAACACTTTGACGGGCGAGGTAAGGCCATAGGCCGTGCCGGTGATGAGATGCAGCGTCACGCCGTTCTTCTCGGCGCTCGGCAGTTGGCCGCTCGGCACATGCTGGAAACCCGGCTCGGCTTCTTCGTCTTTCGTGGGCAGGCCGATCCAGCTTTGTATGCCGTGCATCCTGTGTCCCGCGGCGCGCGTCTGCGGCCCGGTGCGCTCGGAATGGACGATGCCGCGTCCGGCGGTCATCCAGTTGACCGCGCCGGGCGTGATGTCCTGCACGCTGCCGATGCTGTCGCGATGCATCTGCGCGCCCTCGAACAGATAGGTCACGGTCGCAAGGCCGATATGGGGATGCGGACGCACATCGATGCCCTTGCCGGGCGCGAAGGTGGCGGGGCCGAAATAATCGAAGAACACGAACGGCCCGATGCGGCGCTGGCCCGCCTGCGGCAGCACGCGCTGGACGAAGAATTTGTCGCCCAGCTCGTGTTTCTTGCCGGTGATGACTTTCATGGCAGCGTTCCTGTCGGCGTCAGTTGATTTTAACAGAGCCCTCGCCGTTGTCCGCGAACGCCCGGACGGGCAGCACGAACACGCCGCCGGGTTTGCGCGGGATGGCGCTCGACCACTGAACCGCGGCGAGTTCCAGATCGCCATAGAGATGCGGATATTTTCCGCCGCTGGAGGATTTCTCCCATTTCAGCGCCGCGCTGACCGCTCCGCCGTCGATGGCGACGAGCATCAGATTGTCGGCTTGCGCGAAATGCCGCGAAAGCGTTTCGGCGAGTTGGGCCGAGGTCGACAGATGGATGAAGCCGTCCTTCTGGTCGGCGGCCGAACCGCGATAGGCGCCCGCATCCTGCGCCGCCTTCCACTCGTTCGCGTCCACGATTTTGAAAACGATCATGTCAAACTCCTGTGAAAACGAGATCAAGGGCGGCGATGATGCGGAAACTGTCAGCAGCCAAATTGGCGATGGGTTGGCCGAGATGCCGCGCCTCCATTGTGACGAGGTCGGTTGGGTTCAGAAACACCATTTGCCCGGCCACGTTCAAATGCGGGTAGAGCCGACTTGGCTGATGCGTTCCGACAGGTTGTAGAGGAGCCATTATGCGCGTGCGCAAGTGATCGAGCAATGAGTGCTGCACGCATATGTAAAAGGGTATTGCCTTGCGACTATGGCGAACGGGATTGGTGATGAGGTCGAAATAGCTAATCGTCATCGCCAAATTCGCGCGCGTAGGCTTCGCTCGAAGTTCCGTACTTCTCGATATGCGCATTGTGGGCGTCCATAGACGCCTTGTTGTCTTCGTAGAACCGGCGCGCGCGTTCGTCCGATGTGAGACGATCGAGTTCGCGCTCCAGCGCTTGCGAGAGATTGACCTTCATTTCCTTGGCGACGGCGAGAATGCCTGCATCCACCGAGACATTCACCGCGCGCTTTGGCCGGGGCGGAACGCCTTTCAGATGGCCACTATGCCTCTGTTCGCCTTCGCGAAACGGCAGGGCAGGGTCTTCAAGATGCTTTTTCGCCATGCGCATAGGCTATGCGCATAAAGCCTGCGCATCAAGCCGCCTGCGCCGTCCCACCCACCGTCAGCCCGTCGATCCGCAAGGTCGGTTGGCCGACGCCCACCGGCACGCTCTGTCCGTTCTTGCCGCAGGTGCCGACGCCGCTGTCGAGTTTCATGTCGTTGCCGATCATCGAGATTTTGGTCAGCGCGGTCGCGCCGTCGCCGATCAAGGTCGCGCCTTTGATCGCGGGACCGATCTTGCCGTTCTCGATCAGATACGCCTCGGTGCAGGAGAACACGAACTTGCCGTTGGTGATGTCCACCTGTCCGCCGCCGAAGTTGGTGGCGTAGATGCCTTTGTCGACCGAGGCGATGATCTCTTCCGGCGGTGTGTTGCCGCCCAGCATATACGTGTTGGTCATGCGCGGCATGATCGAGGCCGAATAGGATTCGCGCCGTCCGTTGCCGGTCGCCGCCACGCCCATCAGCCGCGCGTTCTGCCGGTCCTGCATATAGCCTTTCAGGATTCCGTCTTCGATCAGCACGGTGCGCGAGGTCGGCGTGCCTTCGTCGTCGATCGTCAGTGAGCCGCGGCGATTGGCGATGGTGCCGTCATCCACCACGGTCACGCCGGGCGCCGCCACGCGCTGGCCGAGCAGGCCTGCAAACGCGCTCGTCTTCTTGCGGTTGAAATCGCCTTCCAGGCCATGGCCGATGGCTTCGTGCAGAAGGATGCCGGGCCATCCCGCGCCGAGCACCACTTTCATGTCACCGGCGGGCGCGGGCACGCTCGACAGATTCACGACGGCCTGGCGCAACGCTTCATCGACCGCGGCGTGCCAGTAATCTTCCGCCAGATAATGTTCGTAGCCTTCGCGGCCACCGCCGCCGAAGCTGCCGGATTCCTGGCGGCCGTCTTTTTCCACCACGACCGAGACATTCAAACGAACCAGCGGACGAACGTCGCGATAGGTCTCGCCGCCGGGGCGCACGAT
>DATCFN010000300.1:0-3580 GCA_036509475.1 Rhizomicrobium sp.
CCACCGTCACGCCCTGCGTTTCCGTCGCGCCATACATCGTGGTCAGCGGAATGCGATGACCGGTCGATGCAATCGACAGGGCCTGGATGCGTTCGTAGATATCCTGAGAGAGCGTCGCGCCGCCATAACCAACATAACGCATCTTGGAGAAGAACTTGTCGCGCAGCGCCGGATCGCGCTCCATCGCTTCGGCCAGCCAGCCGAACGCGATCGGCGCGCTGCCGAAAACCAGCGGCGAAATCTCGCGCAAATTGCGGATCGTCTCGTCAAACATGCCGGGCAGCGGCTTGCCGGCGTCCAGATGCACCGTGCCACCGGCGTTGAGGTTGCCGTTGAAGCCGATATTGCCGGCGGAGATATGATTCCACGGCATCCACTCCAGACCCTGCGGAATTTCGTTTGGGTCTTGCTCCTCGGTGCGCAAGCCGTCGCTGGCCGCGATCGTCGCGCACATCATGCCATGCGTCTGGATCACGCCCTTGGGCATTCCGGTCGAGCCCGAGGTGAACAGATATTTCGCTACTGTGGCGTGTTCGATCTTCGCCATCGACTTGGCCACATCCGGCCCGGCGTTGGTGCGAATGAGATCGTAATAGGACGTCGTCTCGCGATCCGGGATCGGCATAACGGTCACGACCTCCACGCCATCCAGCGGCAGCGCCGCCAGCGCGCGCGCGTAGACCGGCCCCTGCTCCGCGAAGATCATTTTTGGCTTCGCCGTTTCAAAGACGTGTTTCAGCTTGGAGTGATCGCCGCTCATCTCCGAATAGGCGACCGATACCGGCGCCACCGGAACACGCGCTTTCATCGCGCCCAACATCATGGTCGCATGCGTGATCGAGTTGCCCGACAGGATCATCAGCGGCGCATCAGGTCCGAGTCCGCGCGTCAGCAAAGCCTGCGAGATGGCATCGGCGCGTGCGTTGACCTCGCCATAGGTGATGTAGCGCCAGTCGCCGGTTTTGCCGCCGGGCAGAGGCGTGCGCTCTGCGATGAAGTTGCGCTCCGGATGCGCGGCGGCCTTTTCCTCGAGCAAATGCGCGATGGAGCGCGGCATATGGCCGAGCGGATGGTTGGAGCTGACATAGACCGTGCCGTCCGGCTTTCGCTCGACGACGATGTCCGGCGCTTTCTGGGGCAATGGCTTGAATGGCGGCAGTTCGGCTTTCGTCTGGATATTCATAATGTTAGCTCCCTGGCACGAAGAACTACACTTCGCACTCGTTATTCTGTATAAACCCCCTATATTCGCGGTATTATCCTCCGCTGAAGGAAGCCCAAAGAAAACCTATGCGCGGCAATAGCGTTCTTCTCATCATCGGCGGCGGCATCGCCGCCTACAAGTCTCTTGAGCTGATCCGCGTCTTGAAGAAGCGCGGAATTTCCGCGCGCGCGATCCTGACCAGCGCGGGCGTGCATTTTGTAACCCCGCTTTCCGTTGCGTCGCTTACCGGGGAAAAAGTTTTCCAGGATTTGTTCAGCCTCACGGACGAGTCCGAGATGGGGCATATCCAGCTTTCGCGCGCCGCTGATCTCGTCGTCGTCGCGCCCGCCACCGCCGACCTGATGGCGAAGCTGGCGAACGGGCATGCCAACGACCTCGCCTCCACCGCGCTGCTTGCGACGGACAAGCCCGTCCTGATGGCGCCGGCAATGAATGTGCGGATGTGGAATCACGTAGCGACCCAGCGCAATCTGGCGACGCTCAGGAAAGACGGCGTGTTGTTCGTCGGTCCGAACGACGGCGACATGGCGTGCGGCGAGTACGGACCCGGCCGCATGGCCGAACCGCATGAGATCGCCGATGCCATCGAAAGCGCGCTGATGCAGCACGCGAATGGTCCCCTCACCGGCATCAAGGCGCTGGTGACGGCCGGCCCGACCCAGGAGCCGCTCGATCCAGTGCGCTTCATCGCCAACCGCTCCTCCGGCAAGCAGGGCTACGCAATCGCCAACGCATTGGCGCTGGCCGGCGCCGACACGACGCTCATTTCCGGCCCCGTCGAACTGGCCGCGCCGAACCGCGTCAGGCTGGTGAAAGTGATGACGGCGCGCGAAATGCTGGCCGCCTGTGAAAGCGCCCTGCCCGCCGATGTCGGCGTCTTCACCGCCGCGGTCGCGGACTGGCGCCCCGAAACTGTGATGAACGGCAAAATGAAGAAGCGCGAAGGCGGCAGCGTGCCAGATATCAAACTCGCGCAGAACCCGGACATCCTGCGCAGCGTGGCGCATGGCCCGCATCGCCCGCGCCTCGTCATCGGCTTCGCGGCCGAAACGGATGATGTGATTGCGCATGCCAAAGCGAAGCTGGGCAGCAAAGGCGCGGACTGGATTCTCGCCAATGACGTGTCGCCGCATACCGGCATCATGGGCGGCGACAAAAATACCGTGCATGTCGTCAGCAAGGACGGCGTCGAAGACTGGCCGGAGATGAGCAAGGTCGATGTCGGAACACGCCTCGCCGCGCGCATCGCGCAGACGTTGAAAGGCAAAGCGGCGTGAAGATCGACATTCAACGTCTCGCACACGCGCGTGACCTGCCGCTGCCGTCCTATGCGACGGATGGTTCGGCTGGACTGGACCTGCTGGCTGCCATCGACGCCAGCATGGAATTGAAACCCGGCGCGCGCGCTGCCGTACCCTGCGGCATCGCGCTGGCTTTGCCGCAGGGATACGAAGCGCAGGTGCGCCCGCGTTCCGGCCTCGCCCTCAATCACGGCATCACGGTGCTCAATGCGCCGGGCACAATCGACAGCGATTATCGCGGCGAAGTGAAGGCCATCCTCATCAATCACGGCGACGCGCCGTTCAAAATCGCGCGTGGCATGAAGATCGCGCAGATGGTGATCGCCCGCCACGAACACGTTCAATTCGCCCAGGTCTCCGAACTGCCCGCGACGTCGCGCGGCGAAGGCGGCTTCGGCTCCACCGGAACAACCGCAACCACGTTGAAAACCGCATGACCATGTTGAAGCTTTCCCGCAAAACCCTTCTCGCCCTCGAAGCGGTGATCGACATCGCGTTCAACGCACGGCCCGAGCCCGTGCAAGCGAAGGAGATCACCGCCCGTCAGGGCGTGCCGCAGCGCTACCTCGAACAGGTGATGCAGCAATTGGTGCGCGCCGGCGTGCTGAAAGGCGTTCGCGGCCCGCGCGGTGGTTACCGCCTCGCCCGCGAGCGCCGCCGCATCTCTATCGGTGATGTCGTGCGCGTGGCGGAAGCCATCGACGACGGCGAAGCGGACAACCCCGAACCGCGTTCCGAACTCGGCACGCGCGTGGTGACGCCGCTGATCGCGCGTCTTCAGGACGAAGTGATGAAACAACTCGACGCGATTTCCATCGAAGACCTTTGCTCGCAGGCGCGCGCCGCGGGCGTCGATTGCGGCGGCCGAAGCACCGCCGATTTCACGATTTAACAGGAGCACAGCATGTCCGATCACAAGCCCGGCCGCGGGCGCGTCTACAATTCGATCACCGAAACCATCGGCGACACGCCGCTGGTGCGGCTGACCAAGCTGACAAAGGAAGCCGGTGTCAAAGCCGACATCCTGCTGAAGCTCGAATTCTTCAATCCCATC
>DATCFN010000301.1:0-2324 GCA_036509475.1 Rhizomicrobium sp.
TGCGTGATGTGCTTTACCTAGCGCGGGGCGCGAGCTTTCCGATCGCCCTGGAAGGGGCGTTGAAGCTGAAGGAAATTTCCTATGTGCATGCCGAAGGCTATGCCGCGGGTGAGATGAAACACGGCCCCATCGCCCTGATCGACGAGAAGGTGCCGATCATCGTGCTGGCGCCGCATGACGCGCTGTATGAGAAGACCATCTCCAACATGCACGAAGTGATGGCGCGGGGCGGCAAGGTTCTGCTGATCTCCGACGCCGAAGGCATCTCGCGCGCGGGAGACGTGTGGCAGTCCATCACCGTGCCGACCACCAATTCCTTCATCACGCCGCTGCTCTATGCCATTCCGGTTCAACTGCTGGCCTATTACGCCGCCATCGCCAAAGGCACCGACGTCGACCAACCGCGCAACCTGGCCAAATCGGTCACGGTGGAGTAGCCGTTTTGGATGGCTTTATAAAACTTCTGTTGTTCCTGTTGATCGTCAGTTGTTCTGTGGTCACTCGTGCTTGCGCGGCGGATATAGATTTAAATGAGCTAGTTCCCGTCTATGGGATGCCTCCATCGGGTTCGAACAACTGGATTCGGATTATCTGGCGTGGGCCGATGCTCCACCCGATCATGCCCGGCTATTTCGTAATCTCGAAACGACCGCTGCCGAGAAAACCTATCACTCAATATGTAGAATTGAAGGCGCGCGAGTATGGCGCTCTACAGAAGTTTACTTATTCGTCTGATTGTTCAGCGGAATCGCCAGAAGCGGCGCGAGCATCTTCTCACGAAATCGAAGTTGACGAATTCGCAAATAATCGTGTGCGTAAAATTTGCCTGTTCTCACCAGATAGTGGCTGCCGCTACCTTTTCGGATTAGCTGCACTTGCTTCAATTGATTGGTCGCGCAAAAACACCTTGCCGATTTTTGAATTCGAGAGCGAACTTGGCTGTTCACCACCGCTAACGCCCTGGCACTACGCGGACGGGCGTTGATGGTGGAATAGCGCGCCGCGCCTGCTAAGGTCGGGGCATGAATCAAAAAGGCCCCGCTGCTCTCAAACGCGACGCTGCCATCCGGGCGCTCGATTTCGTCTCCGGCGGCATGAAGCTGGGGCTTGGCACCGGCACGACGGCTGAGGCGTTTCTCGATGTCCTGGCCCCGCGCGTTCGCGGCGGGTTGAAGCTGCTCTGCGTGCCCACGTCAGAACGCACGGCGCAGATGTGCCGCACGCTCGGCATTCCGCTCGGCACGCTGGAACAGCTAGCGCCGCTGGATCTGGTCATCGACGGGGCGGACGAGACGGACCACAAACGCAATCTCATCAAAGGCGGCGGCGGCGCGCATCTGCGCGAAAAGATCGTGGCCGCTTCGTCGAAGAAGATGGTGGTGATCGCCGACAAGTCCAAACTGGTGCGCCGTCTCGGAAAATTTCCCGTGCCGGTGGAGGTTATCGAATACGGGCAGACCACCACCGTCGCGCGCATCCGCGCAGCGATCGAAAAGCTCGGCTATGCCGATGTCCCGATAACGCGGCGCGAGAAGGACGGCGTGGTGTTCAAAACCGACAGCGGCAATGTGATCTACGATTGCGCGTTCGGGGCCATCCGGAACGCGGCAAAGCTAGCGGCGGCACTCAGTCCCGTCACGGGCGTTGTCGAGCATGGGCTGTTCATCGGGCTGGCGACGACGTTGGTTATCGCCGGGCCAAAAGGCGTCGAAGTCCTTTAGTCGGTGAACGCGGTCACGACCCAGCGCAAGAGGCGCGTGAAGAAACCCGGCGTGCGATCGTCCGCCACGTTGAGCCGGTAGGGCAGGCCGTCATCGCCCGGCAACAAGGTCGGCGCTGCGATCCCGCGTGGCTTCAGCCGTGCCGGTGCCGGAACGCCATCCAGCGTCAACGCCATGTCCGCGATGATCTCGTAAGACAGGCCATAATAATTGTGTCCGGTGTAATCGCCGGGCACGTTGCTGACATCGATGACATCGACTTTTGGCGCATCGGCGCGATAGGCGGCGAGCGGCTCGCGGCCCAGTCGCGGTACGCCGTTGTTGAATCGCTTTGAAATCGCCAGCACGGCATCTCCGCGCGAGGCATAAACGGTAAGGCGCGTGAAATGGGACGCTGCGGCACGGGTCAGCGTCAGGAATTGATCGTCGTCCTGCGCGATACCGATGTCCGCCGCGGTCAGCACCACCTGATCGGCGCGTGCGCCGTTTTGTCCGAGCGCTTCGAGCGCCAACCGCGTGCCCATGCTATGCGCGACGATCTGTGTCTTTATCCCGGCATCCGACAGCGCGCGCAGCAGGCCGCCGAACAGCGGCTCTGCCGCG
>DATCFN010000302.1:0-6878 GCA_036509475.1 Rhizomicrobium sp.
TCGGCGTAGCCAAGGTGGAAGCCGATGCCGTGGCGTTGCGCGGCTTCGAACAGCGGTGCCGTTTCGTTCGATGGCATCGCTGTTTCGAACCAGCAATCCGCTTCGGCGATGTCGGCGTGATAGTGGCGCGGGAAGAATGTCGTCAGCGCCAGTTCGGGGAAAACGACGAGTTCGACGCCGCGCTTGTGCGCCTGTTCCAGCAGCCGGACCATGCGGGAGACGGCGACGGAACGCGGTTCGGCTTTTTGGATCGGCCCCAACTGGGCGGCGGCGACGGTGATGATGCGGGACACGCGGGTGCTCCTTCCGAAACCGGACCACGATGCCACGGCTACCCAGATGCGCAACCAGCCAAACTTGCCGTTCCGGTGGCGTGACACTACGAAGCGAAGAGGTGGCCTGGCGGCCGGGCCGGACATGCAGGGAGGAAGTGATGATCGACCATGACGTGAGGGTCAGCCCATCGAAGGCGGGGCTGAAACGTGAAGACCAGCTTGCGTGGAAGCTCGCCGGTGTGGCGGCGGACAAAGTCGCGGTGACCAAGGACGTGGCGGCGATGATCGTCAACCGGGTGATCGACAATGCGTCTGTGGCGATCGCGTCGGCCAACCGGCACGCGATCGTGTCGGCGCGCGACATGGCGCTGGCGCGTCCGAACAAGAATGGCGCGTCGGTGTTCGGCGTGGCGTCCAGCAAGCGCGTCAGTCCGGAATGGGCGGCGTGGGCCAACGGCGTGGCGGTGCGTGAACTGGACATGCATGACACGTTTTTGGCGGCTGATTACTCACATCCGGGCGATAATATTCCGCCGATCCTGGCGGTGGCGCAGACGATGGAGAAATCCGGACGGGATCTGATCCGCGGCGTCGCCACCGGGTATGAAATCATGATCAACCTGGTGCGAGCGATCTGCCTGCACGCGCACAAGATCGATCACATCGCCAACCTGTGCCCCGCGCAGGCTGGTGGGATCGGCACACTGCTGGGGTTGAAGCAGGATGTCATCTACCAGGCGATCCAACAGGCGGTGCATGTCAGCTTCACCACGCGGCAGTCCCGCAAGGGTGAGATCAGTTCGTGGAAGGCGTATGCGCCGGCGCATTCGGGCAAGTTGGCGATCGAGGCGGTGGATAGGGTGATGCGCGGCGAAGGGGCGCCCAGCCCGATCTATGAAGGTGAGGACAGCGTCATCGCGTGGCTGCTGGATGGGCCCGAGGCGCATTACGTCGTGCCGCTGCCGGCGCCGGGAGAGGCCAAGCGCGCGATCCTCGATAGCTACACCAAGGAGCACAGCGCCGAGTACCAGTCTCAGGCGCTGATCGATCTTGCGTTCCGCATGCGGGAGAAGATCGCCAATTTCGACGACGTGGAGAAGATCGTGATCCATACCAGCCATCACACGCACTATGTGATCGGCACCGGTGCCAACGACCCGCAGAAGATGGATCCGAAGGCGAGCCGGGAGACGCTGGACCATTCGATCATGTATATCTTCGCCGTCGCGCTGCAGGATGGCACCTGGCATCATGTCGACAGCTATGCGCCGAAGCGGGCGGCGCGTGCTGACACGGTACGGCTGTGGCACAAGATCGAAACGACCGAGGATCCGGAATGGACGCGCCGCTATCGCGCGACCGATCCGAACGAGCTGTCGTTCGGCGGCCGAGCGCAAATCTTCATGCGGGATGGGAGTGTGATCGAGGATGAGATGGCTGTCGCCAATGCGCATCCGCTGGGTGCCAAGCCGTTTGGCCGTGACGACTATATCCGCAAGTTCCAGACTTTGACCGACGGGATCATCAGCGCGCGGGAATCGAACCGGTTTCTGGAGGCGGCGCAGGAATTGCCTCGCATGCCGGCGGGGGAACTGCACCGGTTGAACGTGGCGCTACCGGCGGGCACGTTGCTGGTCGGCAAACCCGGTATTCTGTAACCCCAAGCAAGGAGATACGCCTATGAGCGAGACAACGTCGCTTCCCAACAGAGCGAAGAAGGGTGTCGGACTGTCGGGGATCACGGCCGGCAACACGGCCTTATGTACGGTCGGACGGTCCGGCAACGATCTGCACTATCGTGGATACGACATCCTGGACGTCGCCGACACGTGCGAGTTCGAGGAGATCGCTTTCCTGCTGGTGCATGGCGCGTTGCCGACGCGCGCCGAGCTGGCCGGCTACAAGGCGAAGCTGAAGGCGCTGCGCGGTTTGCCAAACGCGGTGAAGCTGGCGCTGGAAGCGTTGCCGGCGGCGTCGCATCCGATGGATGTGATGCGCACCGGCGTGTCCGCGCTGGGCTGCGTGCTGCCGGAGAAGGAAGACCAGAACCCGCCCGGCGCGCGCGATATCGCCGACCGGTTGATGGCCTGCCTGGGATCGATGCTGCTGTACTGGTTCCACTACGCGCATAACGGCAAGCGCATCGACGTGGAGACCGACGACGATTCCATCGGCGGGCACTTCCTGCATCTGCTGCACGGCAAGACGCCGTCGGAGATGTTCGTGCGTGCGATGCACACGTCTTTGATTCTCTACGCGGAACATGAGTTCAACGCGTCGACGTTCACCTGCCGGGTGGTGGCGGGCACCGGCGCAGACATGTACTCGGCACTGACGGCCGGCATCGGCGCGCTGCGGGGGCCGAAACATGGCGGTGCCAACGAGGTCTCTTTCGAAATCCAGAACCGCTATGACTCACCCGACGAGGCGGAAGCGGACATTCGCAAGCGCATCGAAGCGAAGCAGGTGGTGATCGGATTCGGCCATGCGGTTTATACAATCGCCGATCCGCGCAACAAAGTTATCAAGGAAGTCGCGCGCCGGCTGTCGCAGCATGCCGGATCGATGAAAATGTTCGATATCGCGGACCGGATCGAATCGACGATGTGGGATGCGAAGAAGATGTTCGCCAACCTCGATTGGTTCTCCGCCATCAGCTACCACATGCTGGGCGTGCCGATGGCAATGTTCACGCCGCTGTTTGTCATCGCGCGCACGTCGGGCTGGGCGGCGCATGTGATGGAACAGCGCGTCGACAACAAGCTGATTCGCCCGACGGCCAACTATACGGGGCCGGAAAACCTGAAGTTCGTGCCGATCGACCAGCGCGGCTGATCGCGCTTTTTTTGAGTGGATCGGAACCGCCGCGGCAGCGATGCCGCGGCGGTTCTGTTTTTCCATTCGTCCCTGAAACGCTACGCACGAAAACTTTTTTCATAAATATGTCGCGAAACTGTTGCTTTTCGTTGACACGTGTGGACGAGACGATGAATAGCGGAATTCGTGTCCGCGAATCGATTCGCACTTTTAGTGCAGGCTCTCGATGGATGGGCACTTTCAACAGTAAGGACGGTCAATGGACCGCGACCTTGGGAAGCCGCAGACAGGTCCAGCAAGCACCCGGATACGGGCCGGGTTGATCCGTGTGCCAGCCGGTTTGCCGATGAAACAAATCCGCACCGCCTTTATTCCATCGCGCCTACCCGGCGTGCGACCCGAACAATGGCTTCACCGAAAACATCAGATAGAGACGGCACGTTCAACAAGGAGTTCCGCAGGTGAGTAATGACGACACGATGATCGACGCTCCCGCCGGCAAGGCGGTGAGTGCGCAGGCGATGGCGATAAGAGCCGCGACCAAGAAGGCGGCGGTGAAGAAGCCGGCTGCCAAAAAGGCCGCGCCGAAGAAGGCAGCCGCCAAGGCGGCACCGAAGAAAGTCGCCGCCAAAAAGGCTGCTCCGAAGAAGGCTGCCGCCAAGGCCGCGCCGAAGAAAGCCGCGGTGAAGAAGGCCGCGGCGAAGCCGGCTGCCAAAAAGGCCGCGCCGAAGAAGGCCGCCGGCAAGAAGGCTGCTCCGAAGAAGGCTGCCGCCAAGGCGGCACCGAAGAAGGCCGCCGCCAAGAAGGCCGCCCCGAAGAAGGCCTCCGCCAAGAGCGCGCCAAAGAAAGCCGCGCCGAAGAAGGCCGCTGTAAAGAAAGCGGCGACGAAAGCGGCGGTTACGAAGAAGGCGGCTCCGAAGAAGGTCGTGCGCAAGGCGAAAGCCGCGGGCACATCGGCGCCCGCGCCGGAAGCGGCATCGATCGCCGCGAGCGAATCGAACGAATAGTCGCCGGCTGCGATGTGTGAAGGAAAGGGCGCCTCATCGGCGCCTTTTCTTTGGGCCGGTCCGCAGACCGGTTTACTGGAAGGTGGTGAGCAGATCGTTCACCTGGGGTGCGGTCAACAGTCGCGGGGACTGGCCACGTAGCATCAGAAAAAGCTTGGCCGCTTCTTCCAGTTCCTCGGCGGCGTAGACCGCGTCGGTCAGCGTTTTGCCGGATACCACCGGGCCATGGTTGGCGAGCAGGACGCCGCGTGCGTCGTGTGCCGCCTCGTTGATCGCCGGCTCCATCGCCGGATCGCCGGGCCGGTAATACGGAACAACCGGCATGCGCCGGCCGACCCGCATGACGAAATACGGCGTCAACGGCGGGATCGGATTGGATGCATCGACGTCAGGCAGGCAGGACACCGCCGTCGCATGGGTCGAGTGCAGGTGTACGATCGCACCCGCCTCCGGACGCGCCTGGTAGAATGCCCGGTGCATGAAGACTTCCTTCGACGGCTTGTCGCCGCCGATGTGCTGGAACGCCGGATCGAGCTTGGACAGCCGGCCGGGATCGAGTCTGCCCAGACTCGAATTGGTCGGCGTCATCAGATAGCCATCCGGCAGGCGGACGCTGATGTTGCCGGCGCTGCCGACGGAAAAGCCGCGCGCGAACAGGCTGGCCCCGAGTTCGCTCAGCAGGATGCGGGTGTCGTGTTCGGTCATGGGATCAGCCTTCCAGCACGCGGAACGCTTTCAGGAAGAAGTCGGTGGCGCCGAAGTTGCCGGACTTCAGCGCCATCATGAGGCCTGGTCCGCGTCCCTCGGCAAAGGTCCAGGGCACGCCTGGGTCGATCTCCACGCCGATGCGCAGGCTGCGCACGCCGAGTTGCCCGGCGACCGAGCCGGAGGTTTCACCGCCGGCGATGACGAACTTGCGCACGCCGCGGGCGACCAGGCCTTCGGCGATGCGTGCGGCGGCGTCCTCGATCAGCGCGCCGGCGGCTTCGCGTCCGAGGCGCGCTTGCAGTGCCGCGACTTTATCCGGTGGTGCCGAGGCGGCGATGACCAGCGGTTTGTCGCCGATCTTGTCTGATGCCCATGTAAGTGCGGCTTCGCTGAGCGCCGCCGCGTCAGGCGTGGCCAGCGCGTCGAGTTCGAACACTGGCAGATGGGCACGGGCATAACCAAGTTGCGCCAGGGTCGCGCGTGAGCAGGAGCCGGCGATGACCGCGCTGGCGCCGTCGATTTTCGGCAACGCGCCCGGATCGATCGCGTCGGCCAGCAATCCCGCGTGCCGGTAGTTCGCCGGCAGGCCCATCGCGACGCCCGACCCGCCGGTGATCAGCGCGTGGCTGGCGGCGGCCTCGCCGATCGCAACGAGATGGGCGTCGGTGATGGCATCGACGATGGCATAGCGGCGGCCGCGTTCCTTCAATTGCGTCATCGCGTCGCGGATCGCGAGCGCGCCCTGATCGACGGTGGCGAATGGGACCAGCCCGACCGTGCCCTCGGTCTGGCGCGACAGCACGCGCACCAGGTTGGCGTCGGTCATCGGCGTCAGCGGGTGATTTTCCATGCCGCTTTCGTTCAGTGGGACCCCGCCGGCGAACAGATAACCCTGATAGACGGTGCGCGCGTTGGTCGGGAACGCTGGGCAGGCCAGTGCGAAGCCGCAATCGAGTGCCGCGACCAGGGCGTCGGCGACGGGGCCGATATTGCCCTGGTCGGTGCTGTCGAAGGTGGAGCAGTATTTGAAAAAATACTGCCGGGCGCCGGCGGCTTGCAGCCATTTGAGGGCGGCGAGGCTTTCGTCGATGGCCTGCCGCGCGGGGGCGGTGCGCGATTTCAGTGCCACCACCACGGCATCCGCGTCAGGCGCCGACAGGTCCGGCGACGGCACGCCGATGAGTTGCACGGTCCGCATGCCGCCGCGCACCAGCATGGAGCACAGATCGGTGGCACCCGTGAAATCGTCGGCGATCACACCTAGCAGCATTGTTCGGCCTCCCTGTTGAAAGCGTCGTCGCGCCAGGTCCTGGACGCACGGAGCACGCAATCGATTGTTTAGAACATGGCCGCGCTCGACGGAACGTCCAACGCGCGTGATCGCGTGATCGCGCGATACTCTGGTTGCCGCGACTTCAGTACGGGGTTCGGTTTCTGATCGCAGCCGGAGGTCGGACGGTACAAGCCTTGTCGTTAAGGTGACGCATGTCCAAGTCCGTGCAATTGACCGCAACGTGGTCTATCTTGCGGGTCATGCCGGTATCCTATCGCGGTATCCGGGGAACGCCTGAAATGGAATTTGACCGGGCGACGTTGTTGCATGCATTCCATGACCTCGGTCGCGCGGCGTGGGCCGATGGGACGACCATCGAAATCGCCGCGAACGGCGGTTCCGCGCTCATGCTGACGTTCGACTGGCGGGTCGCCACCAAAGATGTCGATGGTGTTTTTGAGACTGACCGGGACACCGTTCGACGGCTGGCGGCACCCCTAGCAGAGGAATACGGATGGCCCTTCGATTGGTTGAACGATGGCGTCAAGGGTTTCCTGAGCGCCCGTGACCATGAAGCTGCTGTCGGGCGAATTTCCCTCCGCCGACGAACCCGGCTTGCGTGTTTTCGTGCCACGGCGGGAATATCTGTTCGCGATGAAATGCCGGGCGATGCGGCTTGGCGGCGTGGATGAAAACCGAGATATCGAAGACAGCCCGGCGGCATTCAGGCGGCGGCTTCTATTTGTCGGCAAGGACGCACTCGACCGGCCGCGCCGGCTGGCCGAACCCACATTCAAT
>DATCFN010000303.1:0-15092 GCA_036509475.1 Rhizomicrobium sp.
TTCGTCCGCCACAAAATCCTCGATGCCATCGGCGATCTTGCACTGGCTGGTGGCCCGGTTATCGGACGCTTCGTCGGACATCGTTCGGGACATGCCCAGAATAACGCGCTGTTGCGCGCCCTGTTCGCCGATAGCGCAAACTATGAGATGGTAGATCTCTGACGATCAGGCGCCGACAGCCTGTTTGTCCTTCATGGCTTTCAGCAGGTTGGTGAGCGCGGACCGCAGGCCTTCGTCTTTGATTTCCTGAAAATTGCGCACCAGATCGATGGCCGCACGATTATGGCCGCCATGTGGTAGATGTTCGGGTGTGCGTCCGGAATCGAAACCTTCAAAGAAGTAGGCGGCGTCCACGGTCAGTTCGAGGGCAATCTCGTAAAGGCGTCCGGCGCTGATGCGATTGGCGCCCGTTTCGTACTTCTGCACTTGCTGATAGGAAATCTGCAGATGCCGGGCGAGTTCTTCCTGTGTCAGGCCGAGTTCCGTCCGGCGAACCCGGATTCGCTCTCCCACATAGTCATCGACCTGACGACTGATTTGGCCTTTCTCCGGCATCTTTACATCCATCCATATCACGCGCATTGGCACTCAGGCTGTACGCGGCATTTGCGCACCCGGATCAGCCTAAGGCCTGAAATCTTTGCCATATCCTCGGTCATAGGCTGGGGCGGTCTGGACCGGGGTTCGTCTTGGATGGCATAAGTGCGCCGCTGGAGCGATGCGCCGACCGGGCGCAGGAGATCATATGCCTTTGAATTCTCTGATTAAATTCCCTTCTCTGCGCCCAATCATAGGCTTGCGCGGGTTGGTTCTTGTCATCGCATCGGCGAGTGTTCTCGCGCTTAGCGGTTGCGGAGATACGGACAAGACCGACGACAAGTCCGCCACCTATGTCGAGCGGCCCGTCGAGCAGATTTACAACGCCGGCTGGAAGCTGATCAAAGGGCGTGACTGGGAAAACGCCGCCAAGCAGTTTGACGAGGTTGAGCGTCAACATCCCTATTCGGTCTGGGCGCGCCGCGCGATGCTGATGAGCGCGTTCTGCTACTACCAAGCCAACAAATATACCGACGCGATCAACACCGCAGATCAGTACATTTCGCTGCATCCCGGCAGCAAGGAAGTGGCCTACGCTTTCTATCTGAAAGCCATGTCGCTCTACGAACAGATCGTCGATATCGGCCGCGACCAGACCGATACGGAGCAGGCATTGACCGCGCTGCAGGACGTCGTGCAGCGTTTCCCGAACACCGAATACGCCCGCGACGCCAGCCTCAAGGTTGACCTGACCTTGGATCATATGGCCGGCAAGGAAATGGAAGTGGGCCGCTACTATCTCGTCCGCAAGGATTACATCGGTGCGATCAACCGCTTCAAAGTCGTCGTGACGCGCTATCAGCGGACTTCGCAGATCGCCGAAGCGCTGGAACGGCTGACGGAAGCCTATTACGCGCTCGGCGTTTATAACGAAGCCAAGACGGCCGCCGCGGTGCTGGGTGCCAACTACCCCGGCAGCCCCTGGTATCAGGACGCCTACGATCTGCTTCAAGAGCATAACATGCGTCCGGAATTGCAGAAGGGCTCGTGGCTTGCGAGGCAATTCCAGCTATAAACTGGCGGCATGCTTGCGACCCTCAAGATTCGCGACCTCGTTCTGATCGAGGACGTGCTGCTGGATTTCGCGCCTGGTCTCAACGTGCTTACGGGTGAGACCGGCGCTGGAAAATCGATCCTGCTGGACGCGCTTGGCCTGGCGGCCGGAGCCCGGGCCGGCGCGCGGTCCAGCGTGCGAACCGGCGCGAGCCGGGGTTCTTCCGTTGCCATCTTCGATCTGACGCCAAAGCACGCGGCGCGCACGCTCATTTCCGGGAACGATATTCCGGCGGAAGGCGAGGTTATCCTGCGCCGCGTTATCACCGCGGATGGCCGCACCCGCGCTTTCGTGAATGACGAGCCGGTTGGTATCGGCCTGCTGCGCGATCTTGGCGGCCTGTTGGTCGAAATCCACGGCCAGTCCGATGACCGCGGCCTCTTCGACAACGCCACGCATCGCCGCGTGCTGGATGCCTTCGGCGGTCACGAGGCTTTGGTATCCGACGTCATGTCGCGTTTCGCGGCGTTCGAACTGGCGCGCACACAACTCGAAGAATTGCGCAAGGCCGCTGCCAGCGCCGCCGCCGACGCGGACTTCGTCAAGCATGCCGTGAACGAACTCTCCGAACTCGCGCCAGAAGAGGGCGAAGAAGCCCGGCTCGCCGCCGAACGCAGTTTGCTGATGAACGCCGGCAAGATCGCCGAAGATATTTCGGCGGCGACCGATCTTTTGGGCGGTGACCGCGGCGCGGAATCATCGCTGGCCGGTGCGATCAAACGTTTGGGCCGCATGAACGAGGAAGCCCGCAAGGCGTCCGCCGGCGCAGCGGCGGCTCTGGAGCAAGCCTTTGCGCAAACCGAGGACGCGCGCCGCGAGTTGGAAAGCCTGCTTTCGCGTCTGGATGCCGACGGCAGCGCGTTGGAGCGCAAGGAAGATCGCTTGTTTGCCCTCCGCGCCGCGGCACGGAAATACGCGGTGCAGCCCGATGAACTGCCGCGCGTGCTGACCGAATTTCTGGCCAAGCTGGATTCGATTTCCGGTGGCGGCGCGGGATTGAAAGCCGCCGAGGCGGACGCCGCCAAAGCCCGTGCCGCGTTTCTCGATGCCGCGCGCAAACTTTCCGCCGTGCGCAAGACGGCTGCGCACAAGCTCGAAGGCACGGTGGCTTCCGAATTGATGCCGCTCAAACTCGCCCATGCAAAATTCCGCGTTGCGCTGGAACCGCTGACCGAAGACGCCGCGACGGCCAACGGCCTTGAGCGTGTGGCGTTCGAAGTCGCGACCATTGAGGGCGCGCCGTTCGGCTCACTGACCAAGATCGCATCCGGCGGTGAGCTGGCGCGTTTTTCGCTCGCGCTGAAAGTCGCCCTGTCCGAGGCCAGTCCGCCGGCGGCGCTGGTCTTTGACGAAGTGGATCGCGGTGTCGGCGGCGCCGTGGCGGACGCGGTGGGCGAGCGGTTGCAGCGCCTGGCAAAGACCACGCAGGTGCTTCTCGTCACTCATGCTCCGCAGGTGGCGGCGCGGGCCGAACGGCATTTCCGCATTTCGCGCAAAGGCGACCGCACGCGCGTCGATCTTCTTTCCAATGAAGAACGCGCCGAAGAGATTGCACGCATGTTGTCGGGCGCGACGGTGACCGACGAAGCGCGTGCGGCCGCGAAACGGTTGCTTAGCGAAGCCGAAGCAACGCCCAAAAAGGCGCGGAAGCGCGCATGAGTGCGTCGGACAAAAAGCCGGCCGAAAAGCTGACCGAAGCCGAAGCGAAGAAAGAACTCGAACGGCTCGCCTCCGAGATAGCGGTGCATGACCGGCGCTACCACGGCGAGGACGAGCCGACGATTTCCGACGCGGATTACGACGCGCTGCGCAAGCGGAACATCGCAATCGAAACCCGCTTTCCGAAGCTGATCCGTGCCGACAGTCCGTCGCACCGGGTCGGCTCGCACGTTTCCGAGAAATTTTCCAAAGTCGTGCATGCCGTTCCCATGCTTTCGCTGGACAATGCGTTCAGCGACGAAGACGTGGCCGATTTTGTGGCGCGGGTGCGCCGCTTCCTCGGCATGAAGGACGATGCCGCGTTGATCTTCACGGCGGAGCCCAAGATCGATGGACTGTCTGCTTCGCTGCGCTACGAGAACGGCGTCTTTGTTCGCGGCGCGACGCGCGGCGACGGCGCGGAAGGCGAGGACATCACCGCCAACCTGCGCACCATCAAGGATATTCCGCTGCGGCTTTCCGGCAAGGCACCTGACGTGTTGGAAGTGCGTGGCGAAGTTTACATGACGCATGCCAATTTCGAGCGGCTGAACAAGCGGCGCGAAAAGGAAGACGAGCCGGTCTATGCCAACCCGCGCAATTCGGCGGCGGGTTCGGTACGCCAGCTTGACCCCGCGATCACGGCGTCGCGCGATCTGAATTTCTTCGCCTATACCTGGGGCGAAGTCAGCAAGCTGCCGGCCGATACCCAATGGGGCATGCTGGAAGCGTTCGAGACGTTCGGTTTCAAGGTCAACCCGCTGGCGCGGCGTTGCGATAGCGTCGAGCAGATTTTGAAGTTCTATCACGACATCGAAAGCAAGCGCGCGAAGCTCGGCTACGACATCGACGGTGTCGTTTACAAAGTCGATAGCCTCGCTCTACAGGAACGTCTCGGCTTCGTGTCGCGCAGCCCGCGCTGGGCGACGGCGCACAAATTCGCGGCGGAGCAGGCGCAAACGGTTTTGCTCGACATCGATATTCAGGTCGGCCGCACGGGGAAGCTGGCGCCGGTCGCCAAGTTGAAGCCGGTCACGGTCGGCGGCGTCGTGGTGCAGAACGCCACGCTGCACAACGAAGACGAGATCGCGCGCAAGGATGTTCGCATCGGCGATACGGTGGTCATCCAGCGTGCCGGCGATGTGATCCCGCAGATCGTTCGCGTGATCGAGAAGGATCGCCCGAAAAGTGCCAAGCCCTATGCGTTTCCGCACAAATGCCCCGTCTGCGGCAGCCATGCCGTTCGCGAGGTGGACGAAAAGACCGGCAAGGAAGACGTGGACCGGCGCTGCACCGGCGGTTTGATCTGCGCCGCGCAGGCGGTGGAGCGGCTTCGCCATTTCGTCTCGCGGCTGGCTTTCGACATCGAAGGTTTCGGCGGCGTCTATATCGAGACGCTGTTCGAAAAGGGCCTGCTGAAAGAGCCGGCCGATATTTTCCGCCTCGCCGCAAAGCCCGACACGTTGAACCGCGCGCTGGCGGAGCGCCGTGCCGAACTCAGCGCCGAACGCCGCGCCAAGGAAGGCAAGGACGACGCGAAGAAGTACAAGAAAGATGACGACGAAAGCAAGCTGGTTGACAACCTCGTCGCCGCCATCGATGCGCGCCGCACGATCGCGATGGATCGCTTCATCAATGCGCTGGGTATCCGCCATGTCGGCGAAACCAATGCGCGGCTTCTGGCGCGGCATTACGATTCCATCGAAGGCTTCATCGCGGCGATGGAAAGCAAGGACGCTGTCACCGAACTGGAAGAGATCGACGGTGTCGGCGAAGTCCTGGGGCAGGCGGTCAAGGATTTCTTCGACGAGCCGCACAACCGCAAGCTCGTCACGCATCTTCTGAAGGAAGTCACGGTCAAGCCGTTGCCCAAACCGAAAACCGCCGGCTCGCCGGTTGCCGGCAAGATTGTCGTCTTCACCGGCTCCCTCGAAAAGATGACGCGGCAGGAAGCCAAGGCGCGCGCCGAGGCGCTGGGCGCCAAGACGGCGGGTTCGGTATCCAAGAAAACGGATCTTGTCGTGGCCGGCCCCGGCGCTGGATCGAAACTGGCTGAGGCCGAGAAGCACGGCGTCAAAGTCATCGACGAAGACGCCTGGCTGGCGATGATAAAAGGTCTGTAGCGTCCCTCTGACCCGCGCGCGGATGGTTATGTTGCGCGGCGTGTTCGGTTCTCCAGCTCCATCGGAATGTTGCGAGCGTCAGCCGCAGAACGATTCCGTAAACAGTGGGGAAAACCGGCAGGGCGAGGGGTTAGTGGCGATTGGGCATGGTGTTCCTTTGAAAATGAAGTGATTCACGCGGAGCCGCGGAGTTCTTGTTGAAGTGTTGAAGGCCGTTCCGTGGATAGGACATGATGGCCGGGCCTTGCCCGGCAAAAAAATCTGGCAACAGAGTGTCGGGCTCTCCCTCTCATCGCGTGAAAAAGAACTCCGCGTCTCCGCGGCTCCGCGTGAAAATATTATTTTTGACAGCGAAAACAAAAAAGCCCCGGCGGGATTCCGCTGGAGCTTCGGTTCGGGCGTAGTTCGTGAACTGCGGTCTTGTACGCCCGGACCGTTACGCTCGCAAGACAATTATTCCTGCTATTTTCCCATACATTGGGAAATTATATTTTGCAGGTAACGCGGATTCGCCGGTTTTCCGCGCTTTTTGGCAGGGCCGCAGTATTCAACCAAAACCGGAGCGCAAGCCAATTACGAAGCCTGACCGGCCCGCATCAGCCGCGGACGGTGCGCGATGTGCTGTCGATCAGCACGCCCTGCGTGTTGAAGTCGAAATTGACCGTTGTCGTGTGCGGCCATCCGGTGGCGACAAGGCCGAGCAGCGGCACATAGCCAAGCGGGCGCGAACTGTCGTCATGATAGACATAGACGTCGCGGTGTCCGCCGCTAACCAGCGAACCCGTCGAAGTCGGCGTGCCCAATTCCGCTTCGACCTGCGCCTGCGTGGTCACGCCCTTCTGAAAACCGCTCTGCTGATCCTGGCTCACATAGGTTCCAGACGTACAGCCGGCCAGAAGCATGGCGGCCAGGGCGGCGGTCAGACTCAGCGTCTTCATGGGAATCTCCTCGTTCTATTTCGAATATAGCGCGGCGGCGCACCCGCCGACAATTCAGGTACCGAGGCCTTCCAGCACATGCTCCGCGCAGCGCCACTCCGTGGTGTTGCCGACAGAGGCGCACCAGACCGGACGCAGCTGCGGCCAGGACGGCGTGTAGCGATAGGACACCGACCCGTCATAGGCGCCGTATTTCAGCACCGGCTCATCGGGAAGGGCGGGGATATAGGCCGGCACCAGCCCGTTCAGGCTGGAAGGGAATCCGCCCTTGTCGTGGTGATAGGCCTGCAGCGCGTCGATCACGCGGTCCGCGTTGCGGCGATAGCCCATGCCCTTGGGATCCTGATCGACAGGCCAAACCGAACAGCCCGCGAGCATCGCAAGGGTCAGACCGGCGCAGAGCAGGCGAAGTTTCATCACGGTCAAATCGCCCGCGTCGCTTTTTCCAGCCAGCCGCGCGTCTCGTCATCCACCAGTGGCGAAAGTTTTTCGCGCGTGGTGGCGTGATAGGCGTTCAGCCATGCGCGTTCCTCGGCACTGAGCAGCTTCACGTCCACCAGGTCCAGATCGATCGGCGCCCAGGTCACGGTTTCGAATTCCATCATCTTGCGCTCGCCGCCGGCAATGTCCTTGCCTTCGGTGACGACGACGAGGTTTTCGATGCGGATTCCGTATTCACCGGTCTTGTAGAAACCCGGTTCGTTGGAACAGATCATGCCGGGCTTTAGCGGCTGGTAGATCGGCTTCTTGGAAATGTTCTGCGGCCCTTCATGCACCGACAGATACGAGCCGACGCCGTGGCCGGTGCCGTGATCGTAATCGAGGCCTGCATCCCACAAAGGCTTGCGCGCGAAAGCATCCAGCGCGGAGCCGGGCGTGCCTTCCGGGAATTTCACCGTCGCCAGCGCGATGTGTCCTTTCAACACGCGGGTGAAGCGATCCTTCATCTCCGCAGTCGGCGTGCCCACGATCATGGTGCGCGTCACATCCGTCGTGCCGTCGGGATATTGGCCGCCGCTGTCGATCAGATAGATTTCGTTCTTGTTGATCTTGCGGTTGCTGGACTTCGTCACGCGATAATGGGGCAGCGCCGCATGCGGCGCCGCACCGGAAATGGAATCGAATGACAGGTCGGTCAGTGCGCCGGTCTGGCGGCGATAGCCTTCCAGCGTTTCGGCGGCAGTGATTTCCGTCAACTCGCCGCTTGGCGCCTCGCGCGCCATCCATGCCAGAAAGCGTGTCAGCGCCGCACCGTCGCGGATATGGGCCTTGCGCGAGCCTTCGATTTCCACCGGGTTCTTGCAGGCCTTGGGCAGCTGGCACGGATCGACGCCGCGGCGGATTTTCGCGCCCGCTTTGTTGAGCCGATCGAAGGCGCCTGCCGCCGTCCAGTTTGGATCGGCGATGACGGTCTTGCCTTTGAGATCGTCCAGCGCGCTTTCGAATTCCTCCGGCGCGCGGACGCGCACCGCATTGCCCAGATGCTTCAGCAGTTCGGGCGAGGACTTGCGCTCGTCCATGAACAGGTCCGTCGAACCGTCGGAATTCAGGATCGCGAAGCTGAGCACGAACGGCGTATGCGGTGTGTCGCCGCCGCGCACATTCAGCAGCCAGCAGATCGAGTCCGCCAGCGACACGATGGCGGCATCCGCGCCCAATCTCTTCACGTCTTCGGCGATGCGGGTGCGCTTGCTCTCCGCGCTTTCGCCGGCAAGGTTCATCGCATGCGGCACCGCCTTCGCAACCGGGGCTGCGGGACGGTCATGCCATACCGCGTCGATGGGATTGCCGCTGGTCGGCACCAGTGTCGCGCCCGCTTTCTCGACGGAAACGCGCAGGGCTTCGGCGTTGGCGGCGGAATGGACCCACGGATCGAAACCGATCTTCGCGCCTTTCGGGGCGTTGTCTTCCAGCCAGCCATTCGGGCCTTCGGCGACGAGATCGCGCGGCGCGAACAGTTTGGTGTCCGTCTGCTGCTGTATCTGCAACGTATAGCGGCCATCGACAAAGACGGCGGCTTTGTCTTTCAGCACCACCGCGCCGCCAGCCGAGCCTGTGAAGGATGTCAGCCAGGCGAGGCGTTCGTTGCACTCCGGCAGATACTCGCTCTGATATTCGTCGGAATGTGGAACGACGAAACCGTCAAGGCCACGCTTGGCGAGTTCAGCTCTGAGGGCGGCCAGTCGCGGCGCGCAGGTCGCTGCGTCGGAGCGGTCATCGAAAGATTGGAATGCGGGTGTTTTGTCCATGTCCCAACCCTAGCGCGGGGCGGGTGGCCTCTCAAGCACAAGCGCCGTCCAGGGACCGTCGCGGCGCGTATGCCGCAAGGTCAGGCCGTGCGGGCGGTAAAAGGACAACACCAGATTTTCCTGCCAGGTCAGAAGGCCGGACAGGATCAGCGCACCACCCTGCGCAACCGCGCGTGAGATGGAGGGCGCCAGAAAGGTCAGCGGGCCTGCCAGAATGTTCGCGATGACAAGATCGTAAGGCGCGCGCGCCGACAGCGCCGGATGGGTGAGGCCGTCCGCGGTGATTGCGTGGACGAGCGCGCGTTCGCCATTCGCCGCCGCGTTCTCGCGCGTAATCTCCACGGCGACGGGATCGATGTCGGAGGCGATGACACGCTTGCGCCACAGCTTCGCCGCGCCGATGGCGAGCAGCCCCGTGCCGCAACCCAGATCCAGCACATTGTCATAGCGTTTGCGTTTCGCCAGGTCGGACAGCGCGCCGAGGCAGAGCGATGTCGTCTCGTGATGGCCGGTGCCGAACGCCATGCCCGCTTCGATGCGGATGGGAATGACGCCGGGTGGCACCGTGCCGGCATCATGCGCGCCATAGACAAAGAACCGCCCCGCGCGCACCGGCGGCAGGCCTTCTTGAGACAGCTTGATCCAGTCGGTGTCAGGGAGTAGCGCGACATGCACGTCTTTGCCGGCGAGTTTCGAGAGCAGATCGCCATCCGGCATCTGCGTATAAAGCGCCTCGACCAGCGCATCGTCCTTGAACGGCTCTTCGTGGATTAACACCGCCTGCGGCGCCGTGCCGAGTTCAAACGCGGCGGAGATGTCGCCGGCGCTTTCTTTCGCAACGACAACGGAGGCTTTCCAGAGGGGTGGGTTGATGGTCATGGCGCCGGGGCTTTACGCCAGCGCCACAACTTCCTCAAGCGGTGGATTTGCCGGCGCTCCACAGCAGCCCGCCAAGGATGACAGCAACGCCGAAGAGGGCCGGAACGTCACCCATCAGATGGCCCATATGATTCATGCCGCTGCTCATGTCGAAGGATTGCCGCGCCATGATCGCGCCATGCACCAAGCTCGATACGGCGGTGAACCAGATCAGACTGCGATTGGCCAGCGGATCGCGCGCAGCGAGGATCAGGAAGATGCCCAGCACGGCATACACGCCGACGATCATCATGAAATAGTCGTTCGAGTAAGGCGTACCCATATGCCACGCCCAGCCCGACGGCCAGACGATAGAAAGCGGATAGATCAGAAGAAACGCCAAACCGAAAACGACAAGCGCGATTTTGAGAAGCGATAGAGCGTTCATGCATTGCCCCCAAGGCGGTTGGAAACAGAAACGCCGCTATGACTCAGCGGTAGGTTCTCACAGGATTACCACAAAAAGGCATTTCACGCCCTGCTCACAAAATTGTCGATCACCTTTTTCTCGCCCGCCTTGTCGAAGGCGACGGTGAGTTTGTTGCCCTCAACCGCGGCCACGCGGCCGTAGCCGAATTTTTGGTGGAAGATGCGGTCGCCGCGTTTGTAGGTGGAAGATTCCGGGTCGCTTGTTTGCACCGTATAGGCCTGCGCCTCGATCATAGGCGGGCGCGTGCGCATGGCGCCTTGTGCGGCGCGGTTGGCTTGGGCGCGGCGCCAGCCGGGGGAGTCGTATGTGCTGCCGAAATTCGCGGCCTGCGCGTTGTCGCGGAAGCCGACGCTGCCGCCGTAGAAGCCTTCGTCCACCACCGTATCGACGTGTTCTTCCGGCAATTCGGAAATGAATCGCGACGGCAACGCGCTTTGCCAGTTGCCATGCACGCGCCGGTTCGCGGCGAAGGAAATGAATATACGCTTGCGCGCGCGCGTCAGGCCGACATAGGCGAGGCGGCGTTCTTCCTCCAGCCCCGCGAGACCGTTCTCATCCATCGTGCGCTGGCTCGGAAACAGCCCTTCCTCCCAGCCGGGCAGGAACACGGTGTCGAATTCCAAACCCTTCGCGGCGTGCAGCGTCATCAGGTTGATGCGGTCGCCATTGTCGTTCTGCTCCAGCTCCATGACGAGCGAAACGTGTTCGAGGAACCCGGCGAGCGATTCATATTGCTCCATCGCGCGGACGAGTTCCTTGAGGTTGTCGAGCCGCCCCGGCGCCTCGGCCGACTTGTCGTTCTTCAGCATGTCGGTGTAACCGGATTCGTCCAGCACCATTTCCGCAAGCTCGGTATGCGGCAGGAGTTTCGCCGTGTCCGTCCAGCGCGCGAAATTCGTCGCCAGTTCGGTCAGCGCCTTGCGCGCCTTGGGCGGCAATTCATCGGTCTGCGCAATCTCGCGCGCCGCCGCCAGTAGCGGCATGTGCCGCGCGCGCGCGAAGGTGTGCAGCGTCTGCACCGACGCATCGCCGATGCCGCGCTTGGGTTTGTTGACGATACGCTCGAAGGCGAGATCGTCGTCGCCTTGCGCGATCAGGCGGAAATAGGCCATCGCATCGCGGATTTCCGCGCGCTCATAGAATCGCGGTCCGCCGATCACGCGATAGGGCAGGCCGAGCGACAGGAAACGGTCTTCAAATTCGCGCATCTGGAACGAGGCGCGCACCAATATCGCCATCTGTCCGAAGGCATCGCCCTTGCCGTGCAGGTTCTCCGCTTCGGTGGCGACGCCGCGCGCTTCTTCCTCGGCGTCCCACACGCCTTGCACTTTGATTTTCTCGCCCTGATCGCCCTCGGTCCACAACGTCTTGCCGAGGCGGCCCTTGTTCGCGGTGATGAGGCCGGAAGCGGCGCCCAATATCGCCGGTGTCGAACGGTAATTGCGTTCGAGGCGCACGACTTTCGCGCCGGGAAAATCGCGCTCGAAACGCAGGATGTTCTCCACCTCCGCGCCACGCCAGCCATAGATGGATTGATCGTCATCGCCGACGACGCAAATGTTGCCCGCCGAACCCGCCAGAAGTTTCAGCCACAAATATTGCACGACATTGGTGTCCTGATATTCGTCCACCAGCATGTATTTGAAACGGTCGCGATACTCGCTGAGAATATCGGGCTGCGTTTTCAGAATGTTCAGCACTTCCAGCAATAGATCGCCGAAGTCGGCTGCGTTCAGTGATTTCAAGCGGTCCTGATATTGCTGATAGAGCGTCTTGCCTTTGCCGAACGCAAAGCCATGCCCTTCGCCATCCGGTACATCGTCGGGACGAAGGCCGCGGTTCTTCCAGCCGTCGATCATCGAGGCGAGCGTGCGCACCGGCCAGCGTTTGTCGTCGATGCCTTCGGCTTCGATCAACTGCTTCATCAGGCGAAGCTGATCGTCGGCATCGAGGATGGTGAAATTGGATTTGAGACCGGCCAGCTCCGCATGCCGGCGCAACATCTTCGCGCCGATAGAGTGAAACGTGCCGAGCCACTGCATGCCCTCGACCACGCCGCCAATCAGCGCGCCGATACGCTCTTTCATTTCGCGCGCCGCCTTGTTGGTGAAGGTCACGCACAGCATCTGGCCCGGATACGCGCGGCGCGTGGCGAGGATATGCGCCAGCCGCGTCGTCAGCACGCGCGTCTTGCCGGTGCCCGCGCCGGCCAGCACCAGCACAGGACCATCCACGGCCAGCACCGCTTCGCGCTGCTCCGGGTTCAGGCCGGAGAGATAAGGCGGCTCTCGCTGCGCCACGGGCGGCGCAGCTTCGGATTCATCCCCGAAGGCGTCGTCCAAAGGATCGCGATAGCGGCCCGGCCCGCTCATGGAACTGTCGATTCTGAAGGCATGAACCAATGTAGAACTTCGAGGTCGGAATTGCACCCCTCGGAAGCCCGCGAATCTGCCAGAACCTCAGCGCGCGTTGCGCTGCCGGAAGAGGGCATAGCCAAGCAAAACCGCATTGCCAAAGAAGATCGTGGCGGCGAAGGCCGGCTCGGTTTGCGGTTTGAGTCCGGTCGCCCAGACGAACAGCAACTGCCGCGCCGCCTCGCCGAACAGGCCGGGAAGCGCCATGACCACGGCGACGGTAACGGAAAGGGACTTCACCGTGCCGCGCCAGTTCATGGTGGTACGGAAAATGAGGCAAATGGCGACGGCGACGATCAGCGCCGCCAACGCCGACACGAGCGCACCGCTTTCAAACAATGTCTGTCCGAACCAGCGGACCTCCAGCACGCCGCTCAACCACACGCTGAAACCGAGCGCGGCGTAGATCAGAATATCGCGGTCGCTGAGAGCCATTCCTGCCTCGCCTACACCTTGGAATTACGACGGTGTCACGCCGTCGGATCATCAGGGCTGACTACAGGCCAAGCTCTTTCAATATCGCCGCACGATCCGCATCCAGATCCGGCGCAGCGGCGCGTGTCGTGGGATCTTCGTGGGCGGAAAGTTTCACGGGATTGCCCTGCATTTTGATCGGGCCTAGATCGGGGTCCTGCGTTTCGATGATCATGTTGCGGGACAGGACCTGCGGATCGGTCATCACGTCCGCGACGGTGTTGATGGGGCCGGACGGCACGCCTTCGGCTTCCAGCGCATCCAGCCATACCTTCGATGGTTTCGCCGCGAGCGTGCGTTCCATCTCCGCCGCCATCACGTCGACATGTTGCACGCGCAGTGGATTGGTGAGGAAGCGCGGATCGCGCGCCAGTTCTTCGCGGCCCATCACGCGGCAGACGCGCGCCCAGATGTCGTCATTGCCCGCCGCGATGGCGATGTGTCCGTCGGCAGTGGCGAAGGCGGCGAAAGGTGCGATGGAAGGATGGCGCGAGCCGAGCTTGCCCGGCACCTCGCCCGTCGCCACATAGCGCGAGATTGCGTTCTCCAATACGGCGACCTGTGAATCCAGCATCGCGACATCGACTTTCTGTCCGTGCCCGGTCTTCTGGCGGTCATAAAGCGCGGTGACGATGCCGATGGTGGCGAACAGCGCTGCGGTGATGTCGCCGGTGGATGTACCGACGCGCGTGGGCGGGCCACCGGGATGGCCGGTCAGGCTCATCACGCCGCCCATCGCCTGCACCACCATGTCGTAGGCGGGGCGCTTGGCATAAGGGCCGGTATGGCCGAAACCGGAAACGGCGGCGTAGATCAGGCGCGGATGTTTTTCTTTCAGTGCGTCGTAACCGTAGCCGAGTTTCTCCATCGTGCCGCCGCGATAGTTTTCGATCAGCACATCGGCGCGGGCGACCAGCGCTTCGAAGATCTTGCGGTCGCTTTCGGCTTTCAGGTCGAGCGCGATGGATTCCTTGGCGCGGTTCACGCTCATGAAATAGCCGGACTTCACTTTGCCGGATTTGGTCTTGATGAAGGGGCCGATATGGCGGCTGTCGTCGCCTTTGATCGGTGGCTCGATCTTGATGATACGCGCGCCCATCTCGCCCAGCATCATCGCGGCATAAGGACCGGCGAGGACGCGGGTGAGATCGAGAACGAGAAGTCCGGCAAACGGGCCGTTGGATTTTTTGTCAGCGCTCATGCGCCGTCTTTATCACGATCCAGCTTGCCCAAGTCCAGATCGTGCGCGGCCTTCACGTCCCGCGCCTTCGCCAGATAGCGTACCGGCTTGGCAACGCCATGCTTGGCGCGGTTGGCGTCGGCCTGCGCGACCTTCTCCGCACGGACCTTCGCTTTTTTCACGCGGCGCAGGTTTACAATTTCAGCCACTATTTTTGGCCTACCGCTTCGCTACTTGAGGCCTCATCTTTCGCCGTCGCGCGCGCCAGCGCCGGGCGTTCGGAGATGCGCTTCACATAAAGGTCAAGGACCGGCGATTTCGGCATGAAGGGCGCGTTGCCGAAAATCATGAAGGTTGTGCCGAACAGAATGTCGGCGGCGGTGAAGTGGTCGCCAACGAGCCAGGGCTGTTTGGAAAGCGTGCCGATAATGTGCTCCATCACTTCTTCCAGCGCGACCCATCCCGCCGTGCCGCGCGGCACAGGCGTGTTCTGGAATTTCGACATTACCGACGGTTCCAGCACGCTGCCGTAATATGCCAGCCACGACAAATAAGCGCCGCGCCCCGGCTGGCCGATGGTGGGACCAATGCCGGCCTTCGGGAATTTGTCGGTGAGATAAAGCGCGATGGCGGGCGATTCATACACGACGTCGCCGGTTTCATTGTCGCGGATCGCGGGCACCTTGCCATGCGGATGCGGATTGGCGGCATCGAGCGCGCCGCTGCCGTCAGATCCCCGAATGGTGACTTGATGAATCTCATAAGGCGCGCCCAATTCCTCCAGCAGAAAGATGAAGCGCGACGAGCGGGTTTTCGGGCGGTGATAAAGCGTGATCATGAAGCGTCCCTCTGGAAGTGCCCGGCCGTTCTACTGCCAGTCTGCTGACAGCATGATGTCAGCAGCGATTTCGGAAGGCTAAAGCGCGGATTTGGCCGCCGCAAGCGCGGCCAACCGCAATGCGCTCGCCAACGGACGGGTTCCGCGGCTTTTGTCGACGTCTGCGACAAACCCGGCGA
>DATCFN010000304.1:0-4044 GCA_036509475.1 Rhizomicrobium sp.
GGCGTCGCCCGTCAGCCGGGTCTTGTCGAGATTGTCGAACACGAACGGAATCTCCAGCGCGTGGCAGGAGCCGAGCTTGCCGTCGACGACCGGCGTCGCCCAGGTGAACAGATAGACGAAGGTCGGCGCGCCGTGCTGTGCGACCTTGCGGTCGGCGATGGTAAGCGAGGGCAGGCGGATCGACTGGTCGGTCGCGATCGCCAGCACCAGATCGCGCGGGCTGGCGGTGGGCCGCGCGGCACGATAGGCGGCGACGATGGCGCCGGCGCGGTCGCCGACGAAATTGCGCGCCGCCTCGACTAGGCTCGTATCGTTCAGCCCCTCGGTCCATGGCGCGTGACTGAAGAACAGGTTCATCTCGTCCTTGTTGGTGCCGATCATCAGCGGGATGGACGCCGCGATCGCCGGCGCCTCGGGCGCGAACGGGCCGGCGGGCAGGATCGCGCCGTCGATCACCGGATTGAAACCCTGGCGGCGGCGATTGGCGAAGGACAGCGCGCTGATCCGCGCCAGCACGGTGTTCTGCGCCGCGATCAGTTTCTCGGCTGGCGCCGCGACCATGTCGCGCGCCGAGGCGACGCCCAATTCCTTCATCACCTGGCGCGCGGTCAGGGTCGCGTCGGCGGGGGCCATCATCTCGACCGCCGGGCCGCTCTCGACGATCGCCTTGTGGAACAGGCCCCGCGCCGCCGGCATCGCCATCAGGACGCAGGCTTTGGCGCCGCCGCCGGACTCGCCGAAGATGGTGACGTTGCCGGGATCGCCGCCGAATTTCGCGATATTGTCGCGCACCCACGCCAGCGCCGCGACGATGTCCAGCATGCCGACATTGCCGGACGACGCGAACTCGGCGCCGCCGATCTCGGCGAGATAGGAAAAGCCGAACGCCCCCAGCCGGTGATTCAAGGTCACCACCACGACATTGCCCTTGGCGGCGAGGTGGGTGCCGTCGTACCAGGGCGTGGCGCCGGAGCCGGAAATGAAGGCGCCGCCATGCAGCCACACCATTACCGGCCGGTCGCCGCCATCATCCAGCGCCGGCGTCCAGACATTGAGAAACAGGCAATCCTCGTTCGCCGGCTCCGGCAGGCCGGCGGCGAAGACCTCCAGCACGGCGGGCGCGAGGCTGAAGGCGCGCTCGTTCTGCACCGCGCGCGCGCCGAACCGCGTCGCATCGCGGATGTCGGACCAGGGCGCGGGCGGGCCGGGCGGCTGAAACCGCGCCGCGCCGACCGGCGGGGCGGCATAGGGAATGCCCTTGAAGCTCAGAACGCTGTCTGCGGTCGCGCCCTGGAGCTTTCCCGTCAGGGTCTCGGCAATCAACTCGTCGGCCATGGATCGTCCTTCGCGATGGTGCGCAGTCTTTATGGACAGACTGTGTGGCGGAAAGGAAGCCAAAACGCCGGGCATTGATAACGCAAGATACCGGAATTATATACTTGCCATAACATCGTCAACATGCTGTAATCGGCTCAGAAATTGGAGCCGATCATGTCCGCGACCGTCAACCTTACCGATCCGATCTTTCACGACGAAAATGCAGCCCGCGCACACTTTGAGCGTATCCGCTGGCCGAACGGTCCCGAGTGTCCGCATTGCGGCGTGGTGAATGAGGCGACGCTGGTTAAGGGCAAGTCGCATCGGCCCGGCATGTATCAGTGCAACGCGTGTCGGGAGCCGTTCACGGTCAAGATTGGCACGGTGATGGAAGCCAGCCATATCCCCTTTGCGAAATGGGCGCTTGGCTTTCACCTCATGGCGGCGAGCAAAAAGAGCATGTCGGCCCACCAGCTCGGCCGGATGCTTGGTGTGACGTACAAGACGGCATGGTTCATGGCGCACCGCATCCGCGAAGCGATGCGCGACGTTTCCGGCGAGCCGTTAGGTGGCAAGGGCAAGATCGTGGAAGCCGACGAAACCTATGTGGGTGGCAAGCCGCGCAAGGGCACGAACGGGAAGATGACGAAGAAGGATCGCAAGACGCCGGTTGCCGTCCTTGTGGAACGTGGTCCTGGCGGTCGCTCTCGCGCCGTTCCTATCGAGCATCCGCTTGATGGCGTGTTGAAGCGCAACATCGTCGCTAACGTCGCGCGCGGAACGGAAATTCATTCGGACCAGCACAAAGCGTACCGCCGCATCGGCGAATTGATCGGCGGCACACACCAGCACGTCAATCACACCATTCAAGAATATGCTCGCGATGGCGTGCATTCCAACACGGCGGAAAGCTGGAACGCCCTGTTGAAGCGCGGGATTGTTGGTTCATTCCACCATGTCTCGCGCGAACACCTTGCACGCTACTGTGACGAATTTGTTTTCCGCTGGGATCGCCGCAAGATCGAAGATGCGGAACGGGCAATCGACGCTATCCGTGGCGCCAAGGGTAAGCGGCTAACGTACCGGCAACCTCATAGCGCGGAATAAGGCGGCGCGGACGCTTAGGCGCCTTCGTCTGCTTTTGGCGCTTTTGGATCAGATTGACTGACTCGACTCAGGTCCGGCGCTTTGGCACGCTTCCCCTTGCCGATGTAAGCACTGTTCGGCTTGGGAGGCGCATTCATGGCGCGGCGGATAGCGGCGTCGCGGCGTCGCGCGATTTCCTCTTGCGAGAGTGAGCTTTCATCCATGAGGTCGTCCCCGGCATGTCGGTTAATCTAAAATCTAAATTCTATTATGCCACGATGCTCAATCTTGAGAAGACGCAGGACGATAGAACGTTGGCTATCGTCGGCGCTTGTTTTGTTGAAGATTATTTGCAGGACGCCATCATTTCTCGGCTCCGGTCCCCGTTAAGCAAAAGAGATATTGAACTTTTGTTTAATCATGACGGGCCGCTCGAAAGATTTTCATCCAAAATTAGACTTGGTTACGGTCTTGCTTTATTTGGTTATAACGCAAGGGCTGACCTTGATCGCTTGCGCACCATAAGAAACCATTTTGCACATCAAGCATTTACTTCTGAATTTACTCATCCTCATATAAGTAAACTATGCACACAACTCAAAGCTCCTGATGAGTTCAAGAAAAGGGGCGGAAAGAGTGGGGTTTCGATGAGGCAACGATTCTTAGATACGGTTTATGGACTTGCCGGAAGCCTTGCTATCGTCGCAAACGATCCGAATCCGCCGAGCGAACCGAATCCGTCAGTTCAGGGCGAGTTAGGTCTGCTTCTTTATTACTAACGGCATACATCGCGAGAAACACCCGAGTGACAATTTCCTCGGGAAGACAAAAACGCGGGTTGGATGATGCATATGCGTCCAAACCAGCCTCGACCATCGCGGGCGTTACTTTAGGGTCCACCTCATATCAGCCTCACCACGCACACCGGGGGTTAACATTCCAAGGGCGGCGGCGAAGCGTCGAAACGCGACGTTCGCAATGTCCTCGGAATGTATACCCATAGTGCGTGTTATGGGAAGTATACAATTCCGCAAGATACTATAATTATATACGGTTTGAGCGTACGTGACGTCTCGCTGGCAGCCGGGCAAGAATCAGGCGGACGGGCGGCGCAATGGTCCGGCGGGCAGCGCGGGAAGAGGATTTATTTATTTTGCGGAACGAAGCCAATTTTCGGCTGAGATTCAAGGAAAACGTCCGGAAAACGAAGCCAATCGGAGCCATTGCGCCGATGAACGAAGCCGATTCCACCTCTTTCGCGCCGCCGCGTTTCGCCGTCATAATGCCAGCCATGGGGAGGAAAGCGTGACATCGCCCGAACATCGCTTCGATTTCATCGTGGTCGGCGCCGGCTCGGCCGGTTGCGTGCTGGCGAACCGGCTGTCCGCCGATCCGCGAAATCGGGTGTGCCTGATCGAGGCGGGACCATCCGACAAGAAATTTCCCGTCAATGTCAAAACCCGCGTGCCGCCGGGCAATCGCGTGCTGCTGCCGCATGACAAATATAATTGGAAGCATAGTTTCACTGGCGGCGAGCGGCTGAACAATCAGGTCATTCCCAATCCGCGCGGCAAATTGTTCGGCGGCTCCAGTTCCGTCAACGGCATGGTCTATATGCGCGGCCACCGCAACGATTATGAT
>DATCFN010000305.1:0-5342 GCA_036509475.1 Rhizomicrobium sp.
GGAAGCCTGTGTCTGGCCCTTGTCGTCGATCAGTTCGATCAACGTGCCGTCTCCCGCCGGCGGCGCACCCACGCCGATATATCCATACCAGTCCGGGCGCGACGTCTTGGGCTCTATGGTTTGCAGCGCCGCCAGGCCGACCACTGTCGCGCGCATCTGCTCGAACGAGGCGGGATAGTTGCTGTGCTGGGGCAGCACCCATCCGCCGCGTGGATTGAAGGCCACATCGAACGCGCCGTAGGCCTTCGAAACAATATGAAGGCGGGCGATGTTGCGCACCTTGTCAGGCAGGCCCGGGAAGAATGTATGCGGCTCATATTTCGCGCCGGTCTGTGATGCCTGGATCGTCACCGCCAGAACGGCCAGCAGGACGGAAACCAGCGCGATTCCGGCGAGGATGACCAGATTGCGGCGGCGCGGTTCTTTGAGGATCGTATCCATCATCGCGCGCCTCACGCCGAAACCGCGCGCCCGCGCCGGCGGCGGCGCAGAACGGCAAGAACGATGGCGAACAACGCGACCAGGATCGGGACCAATGCGATGTTGATGAAGGCCAGCAGGCTGCCCAGAAAGTCGATGTCGCGGCGCAGGTTGGATTGCACATCGCGCAGTTCGGCGCGGGTTTCGATGACGTCGTGCTTGAAGCGTTCGATTTCCGTCTGCTGCGCCGGCGTCAGTGTCGTGGCGTTCTGGCCGTTGGCCGCGCCGCCTTGCTCCAGCGCATGCAGGCGTTGTTCGGTGTCGGTCAGGCGCGTTTGGAGCGCATCGGCCTCCTGTTGATATTGCGCCTGCGCCTGCGCCTGCAACTGCTTGACGACGGTGAAGGGTCGCTCGTTCGGCGCACGCGTGCGCAGCGAGATCAGATCGCCGGAGCCGGTAAGATTTTCCACCGCGTTCAAAACGAAAGCCGCGTTATCGGCAAAGGGCGTCGCCAGCCGCTTGCCGTAAAGATCCTGCATGCGCACCCAGAAGCGGTCGTCGAAAATATCGCTGTCCGCCATGACAATGACATTGATCGACTTCGCCGATTTGATCTGCGGACCGGGCGCTTGCGTGGGGGACGGTGCGCCTTTCGGGAAGGCGGTATCGGCGGGGCCGGAGACGCGCGCGGCAATCGTGTAAGGCGATCCGGCCGGCTGGATGATGTTCATCAGGTCCTGCGGACGCGGCTCTGCGCGTGTTTGCGCGGCATCGAGCAGAGCGGACTGGTCGGACGAAGAAACCAGCGGCACGAAGGTCGTGGTCGCGCCTTTCATCGGTGAAATCGCGCCCGCGCTTGCCAGATTCAATGTCTGAAGCGTGGCTGTGACCTGATCGGAGCTGTTGAACTGCGCCGCATCCAGATGCAGCCACAAAGGATAACGCGCGACGGGATTGCGCGGATCGCCGGACGTCTGAACCGCTTGCGCCAGTTTTTTGTCAGCCAGGATTTTCTGCGGGTTGTAGGCAATGCCCCAGGCGCGGAACAAATTGGGCAAGTTCGAGGCAATCGGACCGCCGCTTTCGCCACCCGCGCTCGCCGCCGTTGCGATTTCCGAATTGGGATCGACGAAGATCAGCGCGCGCCCGCCGCGCAGCACGAACTGGTCGATCAGATAGGACTGCTGCGCCGTCAACGACGCGGGATGCACGATCATCAGCACATCGACATCGCGCGGAATGGCGGTGAAGCCGGGATCGAGCATCTGCGTGTCATAGGACTGCACAAGCTGCGCGTAGATCACGTAAGGCTGCGACTGGCCCTGCATCGCCGCCATCTGTCCGCCGGGGCCGGTGTCGAGCGGCAGGCTGCTGATGACCGCAAGCTTGGCTTTCTTGGGCGTCGAGAGGCGATAGATCAGCGACGACAGGTCGTATTCGAGATAAGGCTCGCGCTCCTGCGCGAAGAACGGAACGACTTCCTTGCCGTCGATGGAATTGGTTCCGACAAGGCCGAAGTAAACGGAGTCGCCGCTTTCGGTCGGCGCGGCGGTGAGGCCGCTGGCGCTCGCTTCGTCTTCCGTCGGCGTGAAGGGCTCCGGATCGACTTCCTGCAGGATGATCTTGCCGTGACTGCGCGCGGCGTATTCTTCCAGCAGATCGCGCACGCGCTTGGCATAGGCGTCGATCTGCGCGTAATCCGCCGCCACTTTCTTCGAATAGAAGAATTTGAGCGTGATGGGTTCCTGCACCTTGGCGATAATGTTCTTGGTGCCTTGCGCCAGTGTGAACTGGCCGTTCTGGGTCAGGTCGAGCCTTGTGCTCGTCAGTCCGGTATCGGCGGCGATGTTGACGGCGACGAAAATGATCGCGGCCAGCACGATGGCGGCAATGGCATAGAGGCGGCGCGACAATATTTGATTCTGGGGCTTCATCTCAGCCGGTCCGCTTCAGATCGACGATCACGACATTGGCGGCCAGGAACAGCGCGATGAGCGAGAAGAAGAAGATCACGTCCCGCAGATCAATGACGCCAGCGGTGATCGCGGAGAAGTGGGTGAGGAAACTGAACGACGCCACGGCGTTCAGCAGAACCAGCGGCGCCCAGTCGCGAAAGAAATCCAGCACCAGCGGCGCGCCGCTCACCGTGAACAGGAAACACACCACGACGCTAACCACGAACGCGATAACCTGATTGCTGGTCGTCGCCGAGATTGCCGAGCCGATGGCGAGATAGCCGCCGGCCATCAGGAAGCTGCCGATATAACTGGCGAGGATGACGCCGTTGTCGGGACTGCCGAGGAAGTTGACCGTCAGCCAGATCGGGAAGGTCAGCGCCAGCGCGATGCCGGTGAAGGCCCAGGCCGCGAGAAATTTTCCGACGACGCTGGCCCAGAGCGGAACGGGCAGGGTGAGCAGAAGCTCCAGCGTGCCGGTGCTGCGCTCTTCCGCCCACAACCGCATCGAGATCGCGGGCACCAGAAAAAGATACAGCCACGGATGATAGCCGAAGAACACCGTCAGATCGGCCACGCCGTTCGTATAGAAGTTGCCGATGTAGAATGTGAAAGCACCCATCGCGAAGAGAAAGATGACGATGAACACATAAGCCAGCGGCGTGGCGAAATAGGTCGCGAATTCGCGCCGGAAGATCGGCAGCACATATTTCATGCGCGCTTCTCCCGGTCGAAAGGTTTTGCACGCAGAGCCGCAGAGACGCAGAGGATGTTCACGCGGAGGCGCGGAGGCGCGGAAACCAAGGGGCGTTCTGCGTGGCGTAATTGGCGCGCAAAGCGCGCCGAAAAGGTTTTCTCGGCCACGCGGCGAACCGTCAAGCGGCACAGTCCTCCGCGTCTCCGCGCCTCCGCGTGAATCTTTTTGCCTCTGCGGCTCTGCGGCTCTGCGTGAGTCCTCATGCGCGCTTCTCCCGCGCCCGGGCGGCGTCGTGAGTCGTGATGGCCCGGAACACGTCGTCCAGCCGTCCCGGCTCGGCGTAGAGTTCCTTCACGTCCCACTTTTCGGCCAGTGCCATGCGGCTGACGTCTTCCACCAGAAGCGCGCCGCCTTTCGGGAAGGCGGTGAGTTGCGCGCTATCCGCAACATCGTTCCGCTCGATGCTGGCGACGCTGCCCAGCGATTTCAATTTTGTTTCCGCCGCGCTCGCCTGCGCGAGGGGCAGCGTCATCGTCACGGCATTATGATGACGCGAGCGGGCGAGGAGTTGCGCGGGCGTGCCGTCCGCCACCACCCGGCCGCGGTCAATGATAATAGCGCGCGTGCAGATCGCCTCGACCTCTTCCAGAAGATGCGTCGAGACGATGATCGCTTTCTGCGGCGCCATCTCCCGGATCAGCTTGCGCACGGAATGTTTCTGGTTGGGATCCAGACCATCCGTCGGCTCGTCCATGATCAACACCGGCGGATCGTGCAGGATCGCCTGTGCCAGCCCGACACGGCGCTTGAATCCCTTGGACAGCGTATCGATCGGTTGGTCGAGCACCGGATCGAGTTCGGTTTTCAGGACCACGGCGTCGACGCGTGCCTTCACCTCCGCGCCTTCGTAACCGCGCACGCGCGCGATGAATGTCAGGAACTGGCGCGGCGTCATTTCGCCGTAAGCGGGCGCGCCTTCGGGCAGATAGCCGATGCAGCGCTGCGCCGCCAACGTGTCCGTCTCGACATCGTGGCCGCATACGGTCACGCGGCCCGCGCTCGGCGCAAGGAAGCCGGTGATCATTTTCATGGTCGTGGATTTGCCGGCGCCGTTGGGACCGAGAAACCCCAGCACTTCGCCCTTGGCCACTTTCAAATCGATCCCGGCCACGGCAATCGCCGGTCCGAAACGTTTTGCGAGCCCTTCGATTTCAATCATGGGGTGTACAGGAGAAACGCATGGAAATCCCCTAGAGAAATCGGCAACTGCCCGCAAGCATCGAATCGTTAAAGGGTGGTTAGATGGGCGCGAAACGGCCACAATAGACCTGCAATGCTTGCGTTGGTGACGCGATCAAAACAGCGAGAGCGAACTTGATTGACACGAAGATTCTTCTGCGCACGGGCATCGTGGGAATCGTGCTGCAATTCGTCCTGATGCTCGCGGTGCATTTCTTCACCTATATCGCCCAGAACATTTTTCTGTTCGGCGGCATGATGATAGCGGCCACGGCGGGCTATCTCTACGCGATGCACAGCGGCAAGGGATATTTCTCCGGCGCGACCGGCGGCGCCATCGTCGGCGGCTTGTGCGGGCTGATCGGCGTAAGCGCCTCGGTGATGATGCACGATGCCGCGCAGACCATCATTCCGCTCTTTACCGCGATCTGTGTTCTGACCGGCGCGGTCGGAGGGTTGTTCGGACAGATGGCCGCCAAGCTGCGCACGATGGGCTACTAGACCCGCAGCATCAGCCCACCATCGACGACAAGGCCGTGGCCGGTGACGAAGCCGCCGTCGTCCGACGCCAGAAACAATGCGGCGCGTGCAAGATCGATCGGCTGGCCGTGCCGCCGCAGCGCCGCTTTCTTGGCCCATATTTCCGCAACATCCGGCCGCGCATCCCACAAGCCGCTCGTCATGCCGGTTTTGATCGCGCCCGGCTCCAGATAGTTCGCGGTGATGCCGAACTTGCCCAACTCCAGCGCCAGCGTGCGCGTAAGTCCCGCGACGCCTGCTTTCGAGGCGCAATAGGCGGCGAGGCCGTAGTCCGTGCCCTCCGCCATCACCGAGGCGACATTGATGATGCGGCCGGCGGGCGACGCCTTCAGATAGGGAACAGCTTTCTGGCAGATGCGCATCTGCGCGGAGAGGTTGATGTTGAGCGTGTGCTGCCAGATGTCTTCGCTCATCTCCTCGATGCGCGTGTTCGACGCCACGCCGGCATTGTTCATCACGATATCGAGCTTACCGAACCGTGCGCTGGCCTC
>DATCFN010000306.1:0-18477 GCA_036509475.1 Rhizomicrobium sp.
CGCTTCTTCGTCGATCGCGCGTCGGCCTATGCAAAAGAACGTGACGTGTTCGGCCGTCCCATTGGCAAGAATCAGGCTATCCAGTTTCCTATCGCGCGCGCGTATGTGGGCGTGACGGCCGCCGCCGAAATGGTGAACAAAGCCGCCGCCATGTTCGATGCTGGCCAGCCCTGCGGCACGGAGGCCAATATGTCGAAGCTTCTGGCAAGCGAGGCGTCGTGGTTTGCGGCCGATATGTGCATCCAGACGCATGGCGGTTTCGGTTTCGCGGAAGAGTTCGACATTGAGCGCAAATTTCGCGAAACGCGCCTTTATCAAGTGGCGCCGATCTCCACCAATCTCATTCTCAGCCATGTTGCCACGCATGTGCTGGGAATGCCGAAGTCGTTCTGATGTCCGATGATTTGCAACGCTGGATCGGCCGCAGCGAAACGGTGGAGGATATTGCGTCGCCCGTGCCGTTGGCCGGGATGGCGGCGCTGCTGGATCATGACGCGCCGCCCTGGCGTGAGGGCGATCTGCCGCTGCTGGCGCATTGGCTCTATTTTCTCGGTCACGCACGGCAATCGGACATTGATATCGACGGTCATCCGCCCCGCGGCGGGTTTCTGCCGCCGATCACGCTACCGCGCCGCATGTGGGCAGGAAGCCGGATCGAATTTCGCGGGCCCGTTCCGGTCGGCGCACCGATTACGCGGCATTCGACCATCGCGGATGTGAAAACCAAACGCGGCACATCCGGCACGATGATCTTCGTGACGGTCAAACATGAAATTGCCGTGGCGGACCGGGTCGCCATCGCGGAAGAACAGGACATCGTGTTTCGCGAAGCGGCGATAGCCGGTGCGAAGCCATCAACGCCAAAACTTGACGAACGCGCCGCTACGAAAAAACGCAAGGTGCATCCCGATTCCACACTGCTGTTCCGCTTTTCGGCGCTGACCTTCAACGCCCATCGTATTCATTACGATCGCGACTATTGCGTGGACGTCGAAGGCTATCCCGGCCTCGTCGTTCAGGGGCCGCTGACGGCGATGCTGTTGATGGATCACTTCCTGCGCGGCCATCCGCGCAACAACGTCACCCGTTTCGAATTCCGCGCGCAAAGTCCGCTGTTCGATACCGCGCCGTTCGATCTGTGCGCCGATGGCAATGCGCTTTGGGCCCGCGGCCCGCATGGTGAAACAGCGATGAGCGCCAGGATCGAAACGCGCTAAGCTGCTTCAAACCGGATCGGTAATTTCTTCGGACCGCTGACAAAGACACTCTGCGAATTTTTCGGTTCACCGTTGAGCGTCACCGATTTCAGACGGGGCAACAATTCTTCGAAGAGAATTCGCATTTCCATCTTCGCCAAATGCTGGCCGATGCAGACATGCGCGCCATAGCCGAAGGCGAGATGCTTGTTAGGGCTGCGGGTTGCATCGAACGCGTAGGGTTTCGCAAACACCTCTTCGTCACGATTGCCCGAGGCGTAGCAGAGCATCAACCAATCGCCCTTGGCGATCTTGCGCCCATGCAACTCGGTGTCTTCGGTGGCTGAGCGCATGAAATGCTTTACCGGCGTGGTGTAGCGGATCGCTTCGTCGATCAGGCCGGGGATCAATGACGGATCGGCCTTCACTTTTTCGAACTGGGCGGGATCGTTGCACAGCGCCCACATGGCGCCCGCGGTGGAGGACGAGGTGGTGTCGTGCCCGGCCGTCGCCACGATCACATAATAAGAGAGCGCTTCGAATTCGCTGATGAGTTCGCCATTGATGCGGCTGTTGGCGATGATGCTGGCCAGATCGTCTTTCGGATTGGCCCGGCGGTCCGCTGTGATTTTGGCGAAATACTGGTAGAAATCCATCAACACGCCCTGAATGGCGGCGAGCGCTTTCTGCGGATCCTGTTCCTGCGGCGCGCGGCCGAGGTCGGGATCGGTGGAACCGAATAGCTCCTGCGTCAGCATCTGCATGCGCGGCTCGTCTTCCTCCGGCACGCCGAGAATTTCCATGATGACATGCAGCGGATAGCCCATCGCCACTTCGGTGACGAAGTCGCATTGGCCGTTCTTCGCCAGCATCTTCTCCACGCTGGCACGCGCGATGCGACGGATGCGCTCTTCCAAAGTCTTCACGTTCTGGGGCAGGAACCAACTCTGCGTCAGCACGCGGTATTTGGGGTGATCGGGTGCATCCATCTGAACGAGGCTGCGCACAAGATGGGGCGAGCCGCCCGTCATCTCGCGCACCTTCTTGTCACCTTCTTGATTGGTCAGCGTCGTCTGCCGGTCGCCATTGTGGAACAGCGCGTTCTGGCGGCTGACTTCCAGAATGTCGGCGTGCTTGGTGACGACCCAGAACGGATCGTACCCTTCCACTTCCGCGCGGCCGAGCGGATTGTTCGCGCGCAGCCATTTGTAGGAATTGTGGATCGTGTGGTCCGCATATGATTTCGGATCGACCAGCGTGACCGCAATGTCGGTGGGAATGGTTTCGGCGATCATATTATGCTCCGCAATTGTTTGATTCAGTTCACGCGGCGTGTTTTGCCGGCCCAATAGGGTTCGCGTAATTCGCGGCGCAAAATCTTGCCGCTGGCATTGCGGGGGAGGACCTCGATGAACTCCACGGTCTTGGGCGCCTTGAATGCGGCGATGCGCGTTCGCGCAAAATTGATGATGTCCTGCGCATCTGGCGACTTGCCCGGCTTGGGTACCACCATCGCCTTTACCGCTTCGCCCCATTTGTCGTCCGGCACGCCGATCACCGCGACGTCGGCAACGTCAGGATGGCCGTAAATCGCGCTTTCGACTTCGGCCGGATAGATATTTTCTGCGCCACTGATGATCATGTCTTTGACGCGGTCGTGAATATAGATGTAACCGTCCTCATCGATGTATCCGGCATCGCCGGTCCGAAGCCATCCGTCTTTATCGATTGTTTTCGCAGTCGCTTCGGGCATGTTCCAATAACCTGCCATGTTCCAAGGCGAGCGCGTGGCGATCTCGCCGACTTCGCCGGTATTCAACGTATTGCCGGCGTCATCCACAATTTTGATTTCGACGCCGGGGAGCGGCTTGCCAGCCGCCCGCATACGGGGGCCGCCTTTCATGTCATGGTCTTCGGGCGGGAGGGCCACAATCGTCCCTGTGGTTTCGGTCATGCCGTACATCTGCGCGAAGCCGCAGCCGAACACCTCTACCGCTTCGCGCAACAGATCGAGCGGAATGGGCGACGCGCCATAGCCGATGGTCTTCATGCGCGAATAATCGGTTTGGCGCGCGCGCGGATCGCGCAGCACGATCTGGATCGCCGCGGGCACCATGAAAATCTTGCTGACCCGATCGTTGGCGATGAAATCCAGAACCTTGCCCGGATCGAATTCGCGCGCGACGATTCCGGTAGCGCCGTTGCGAAAGCCCATCAGCCCCCAGCCCGATCCGCCAATATGGGCAACGGGCATGGCGACGAGGCTGATGTCATCAGCCGACCACACATTCCAGTTGATGTCCGCCGCCTTCATAATCCGGTTGGTTTCGACGAAGTTGGCATGGGTCAGCATCGCGCCTTTGGGGCGGCCTGTTGTGCCGGAAGTGTAGAGCTGGATGGCAATGTCCTTCTCCGTGAGCGGCACATCGGGATGCGCGTCGCTGGCGGCGTCACGCCATTGCTGGAAGGTCTGCCAGTCTGAACCCGGCTCCATCGCGATCACTTTTTTCACATGCGGTGCGTCCTTCAGCACCTCTTTCGCCGCACCGATGAACTCAGGCCCAACGAAGAATATCGGCGCCGCGCTATCATTCACGATGTAGGCGATTTCCGGCGGCGCGAGACGCCAGCCGATGGGCGTTGTCACCGCGCCCATCTTGGCGGCGCCGAGGAAAAGCTCGAAATAATGGTCGGAGTTCTTGCCGAGATAGGCGATGCGATCGCCCTTCTTCACACCGGCGGCGAGGAGTGCGTTGGCGACCTTGTTCGTGTTGCGGTCGAATTGCGCGAAAGATGTATCGCGGCCTTCGAATGTGAACGCAATCTTGTCCGGCTGCGTCCGCGCAAAGGTACGCGGGATGTCGGCGATGGTTTTCCAGTCGGATTCCTGCATGTCGGCTCCCAAGGCTGTGGCGTCTCAGATAGCCGCCTCAAGCAATTTACCTCCCTCAAGGGCAGGCGGGTTATTAGTTCAACGCCTCAACAATCGTAACGTTGGCGAGGCCGCCGCCTTCGCACATCGTCTGCAGGCCGTACTTTTTACCGCGCGCCTTGAGCGCATGCAGCAGGGTCGTCATCAACTTGGTGCCGGAGCCGCCCAGTGGATGGCCCAGCGCGATGGCACCGCCATTCACGTTCAGCTTCGCCGGGTCGCCGCCGGTTGCAGAGAGCCACGCCACCGGCACCGGCGCGAAGGCTTCGTTCACTTCGTACAGATCGATGTCGCCGATCTTCATATCGGCTTTCTTCAACGCACGCAGCGTAGCCGGAATCGGGGCTTCCAGCATGATAACCGGATCATGGCCGATGACAGTCATGTGGACGATGCGCGCCAGCGGCTTCACGCCCAGCGCCTTGAGGCCCGCCTCGTTGACCACCATCACGCCCGATGCGCCGTCGCAGATCTGTGACGACGTGGCGGCGGTCACGCGGCCACCCTCTTGCAACAGCTTCACGCCTTTGATGCCTTCGAGGCTCGCCTCGAAGCGAATGCCTTCATCGACGGTGTGCATCGCCTTCTCGCCGGTGGGCAACGTGACTTCGATGGGAACGATCTCGTCCCTGAAGGCGCCGCTTTCGGTCGCGGCGATAGCCTTCTTGTGGCTGTGATAGGCGAATTCGTCGAGCTGATCTTTCGTCTGATCGTATTTCTTGGCGATCATCTCCGCGCCCATGAATTGGCTGAATTGAATATTCGGATAGCGCTCTTCGAGGCGCGGCGATTTGTAATTGCCGAAGCCGTTCTTCGCGGGCAACGCAGCGGAAAGGCCCATCGGCACGCGGGTCATGCTTTCCACGCCAGACGCAATGACAACGTCCATGGCACCACTCATCACCGCTTGCGCCGCGAAATGGAGCGCCTGCTGCGATGAACCGCATTGCCGGTCCACGCTTGTGGCCGGCACGCTTTCGGGAAGACGTGAGGCGAGCACCGCGTTGCGCGCGACGTTGATCGCCTGTTCGCCGACCTGGCTCACACAGCCCATGATGACGTCTTCGACCAATGCGGGATCGACACCTGTGCGATCCAGCAGTGCGTTGATGATTGCACCGCCGAGATCGACCGGATGCCATCCGGAAACTTTGCCGCCTTTTTTGCCGCCTGCCGTGCGCGCCGCCGCCACGATATATGCTTCGCCCATGGGACTCTCCCGATTTGCATTTGGTTCTGATTGCGGCAGAGTTTAGCCAAGATTGACACGCGCGAAAGCGAATTGCGCGTGATGACGCGACGTAAAGGGCGCGTAGGAGAGAATGATGGATTTGGCCTATAGCCCCGAATATGAGGCGTTTCGCGCAGAAGTGCGGGATTTCCTGGAACGCACGCGAGATCAATGGCCGCGCGAACGCAATATGGGCAAACCGGGCGCCGCCACTTTGGCGTGGCAAAAGCTGCTGATCGAGAACGGCTACGCCGCACGCACCATTCCGCGCGAATATGGCGGTTACGGCGCCGAAGCGGATGTCTTGAAATCGCGCATCATTGCCGAAGAGTTTACACGCGCCGGTGCGCCGGGCGGCATGGGCGGGCAAGGAATTTCCATGTTGGTGCCGACACTGCTGGAAGTCGGCAGCGAAGAGCAGAAGCGCCAATACATAGCGCCGACGCTGAAAGGCGACATCATCTGGTGCCAAGGTTATAGCGAGCCGGGATCGGGGTCGGACCTTGCGTCATTACAAACCAAGGCCGTGGAAGACGGTCGCGACTTCGTCATCAATGGGCAGAAGATCTGGACCTCTACGGCAGCGCAGGCCGACATGATGTTCTGTCTGGTGCGAACCGAGAGCGAACGCGCCAAGCATCAGGGCATTTCATACCTTCTGTTTCCGATGTCGACGCCAGGCATTGAGGTGCGTCCGCTCAAGACAATGACGGGCAGCGCGGAATTCAACGAAGTGTTCTTCACCGATGTTCGCGTGCCGCAAGATTTTATCGTGGCCGGTCGCGGGCAAGGTTGGATGGTTGCCAACGCGACGCTGAAATTCGAGCGCGGCATGCTGGGCGATCCCAATGCCGGGCAGACGCGGCTGAAACAGATCATCGAGTTGATGCAGACCGAAACCATCGGCGGCGAGAAGCTGATGGACAATCCAGTGTTCCGCGATCGGCTGATGAAGCTGCAGGCGCGCGTGCTGGCGATGCAGTTTCACGGATTGCGGCTGCTCACTGCGGGCGCGACCGGCGATGACGTCGGGTTGGCGCGGCTGATCGTGAAGCTGGAAGGCTGCGAGCTGAACCATCAGCTCGCGGCGCTCGCTATAGATGTGTTGGGTGAGCTGGGTGTTCTCTATGGCGAAAGCCCCCATCTGCGCAATCATGGCCGCTGGCAATGGATGTATATGTTCGACCTCGGCCTCATCATCGGCGGCGGCACGGCGCAGATTCAAAAGAACATCATCTCGGAACGCGGCCTCGGCATGCCGCGCGAGCCCAAGCTGGCGGCGGGCTGATCATGGAATTTGGACTAGGCCAGGAAGGAAGCTGTCATGCCCGAATTCTATGAGGGCGGGTTTTGCAAATATCAGCCGAGAGCCCAGCCCTACCTTGGTGCTATCGCGCGAGGCTTTAAGGAATCGGCGAACGCGCGCGCGTTTTTGCTAGGTGACACCAAATTTTTCGAAACTTATGCACGCGCCGTCCCGCTTTGGCAGGAGCAATGGCAGATGCGCGACCCCACAAATTCCATGCTATGCCCGTTTTGGTCTAACTATTGGTATAATCCCTGCAAATCGTGTGACTGTCGCATCGACAAATCTGTGTCGATGGAAATAGACGCTATGTTTTTCTTGCGAAACAGCGCGGCAAGAACATTGGCGATTCACATTGAAATGAAGCGCGACGCTGAACTGCTTTCGATTGGTCAGGCGGAAGCATATCGGCCTCGGGCAAAGTGCTATCGAGACCAACGACGGGTTAGGAAGGGTCTTCCGCCGCACGATGATTTTTTGACCGTGCTCTTTTGCGGAAGAGGGGCCGATGTTTCGTTTGTAGAGCAGCATTTTGATCGAGTGATTTTTCACGAGCGCGCAAGGGATGTTTTTCCTGGATATCCTGTTGCATAGAACTAGGGGTTAATAGGAAAATGGAATTCGGACTAAGCCCTGACCAGAAGATGATGCAGGAAAGTGTGGAGCGCACGCTCACGCGCCTGTGCCCGCTCGACCGCACGCGCAAAGCGGCGGAAGCCAACGCCATCGCGCGCGATGTGTGGGATGGACTGGTGGAACTTGGAGCGCCCGCGATCCTCATTCCCGAAAAACACGGTGGCCTTGATCTCAACCTGCTCGATGCGGCGCTGGTGTCGGAAGCGCTGGGCCGTCACGTCGCGCCGGTGCCGTTCGTGGCAAGCGCCGTGATGGCGCCACTGGCGCTGATGCAGGCAGGATCGCCCGCGCAGCAATCTGAATGGCTGCCGAAACTGGCCAGCGGCAAGACGCTGGCCGGCGTCGCAATCAGCGAAAGTGTATCCGGTGCGCGAGATGGTGCGGGGATCACGGCAAGTGGGGGCAAGCTCAGCGGCAAATCGCTGTTTGTCATGGATTTTGTAGACGCTAATATCTTCGTCGCCGCCGACAAGACGGGCGGGCTGCATCTGGTCGATGCTGATGCCAAAGGGCTGAACCGCGTTCCACTGGAAACCATCGACCGCACACGCAGCATCGGCGAATTGCAGTTTGAGAATGTCGAAGCCGAACCGTTCACGGCCGGCAAGCCGAAAGACACATTGCTGGAAATGCGCGATGCTGCATGGGTGATGCTGGCGGCGGATACGCTGGGCGCTTCGCAGCGCATGATCGAGAAGGCGGTGGAATATTCCAAGGAGCGCAAGCAGTTCGACCGCGTCATCGGCTCGTTCCAGGCGGTAAAACACATGTGCGCGGAGATGGCAGCGGAGCTGGAGCCATGCCGCTCGCTCGTCTGGTATGCGGCGCATGCTTTCGACTTCATTGAAGCCGAAGCCTCGCTCACCGCCGCGCACGCCAAGGCGCATACGTCGGAAATCGGCCGTTTCGTCGCGCGCACGGCCACCGAAGTGCATGGTGGTATGGGCTTTACCGATTTGCTCGGGCTGCACTATTGGTTCAAGCGCATCGGGCTCAATCGCCAGCTTCTTGGCGGCCCGGAGCGGGTGCGGCACCTCGCGGCGCAAATGCAGGGTTTTGCGGCTTAGGAACTTTTCTTTCGCGCTAAGCGTTTCCGCTGTGCATGAGCGAAAAACACAGCCCGAAGCCGGATTCTACGCGCGCGCTCGCCCGCAAGCTTGGGCTGAAAATCGTGCGGCCGGAAGCTCTGACGCTCGCGCGCAAGCCCCGCGGCGACGGGTTCACCTATCTCGACGGGAAAGGGCATGCGATCAGGAACAAGATCACACTGGCGCGTTTGAAACATCTTGCCATGCCGCCCGCATACGAAAACGTGATGTATGCAGACGATCCGCGCGCGCATCTTCAGGCTGTGGGCCGGGACGTGGCGGGACGAATTCAATATCGCTATCATGCCGACTGGACAAAGGTGCGGGAGACACGCAAGGCGCAGCGGCTTGCACAATTCGTTGGCGCGCTTCCGCGCATACGGCGAAGCATTGGTCAGATTTTGTCGGGCACGGAACCGACAAAGGAGTTTGCTTTGGCCGCCGTGGTTGAGCTTGTCGCCAATTCTTCTATCCGCGCGGGCGGCGAGGAGTATGCCAAAGAACGTGGCACGCGCGGCGCGACGACTTTGCTGAAATCAAATGTGCGGCTCACCAATGGGAAGGTCGCGCTGCATTTTCGCGCCAAGGGCGGCAAGAATTTCGAAAAAGAAATCGACGTACCCCGTCTCGCTTTCGCCATCGACATTTTGCGAAGATTGCCCGGCAAGCGTCTGTTCCAATATCGCGGCGCGAACGGAAGCGTTCATCCCGTCCATGCGCAGGATGTGAATCGGTTTCTAGGGGAAATCGCAGAGGCCGCGATCACGCTAAAAGATTTTCGGACGCTCTGCGCGTCTGCCGCCGTTCTGGAAGAATTGTCGAAGCTGGAACCCGCCGAATCCGAACGCGGCCGCAAGAAACAGATTGCCGAAGCAGTGCGAAACGCGGCGGAAGAGCTTTCCAACACGCCAGCGGTATGCCGAAAGTCCTATGTCCACGAGGCGGTCGTACAGGCCTTCGAGAACGGCGTGCTGGAAGATTATGCCGATGCGTTGAAGGCAACGCGCTCACCCGCAAAGCGTGAGAAGGTTCTGTCTGAGGTCGTTGCCGGATTTTGATCATGCGGTTTTTGCCGCTTCAAGGTTCAGTTCCTTCACCATCGCCTCGCGGATGAGGAATTTCTGCACCTTGCCCGTGACGGTCATCGGAAAGGCGTCCACGAAGCGGATATAACGCGGCACCTTGAAGCGCGCGATCTGCCCGTCGCAGAACATCTTTATTTCTTCCTCATTGGTGGTTTCACCGGGCTTCAGGATAATCCAGGCGCAAAGTTCTTCGCCGTAGCGCGCGTCTGGCAAACCCACGATTTGCACGTCCCGAACTTTGGGATGGCGATAGAGGAATTCCTCGACCTCGCGTGGATAGATGTTCTCGCCGCCGCGGATCACCATGTCCTTGCTGCGGCCCACGATGTTGGCATAGCCCGCTTCGTCGATGGTGCCGAGATCGCCGGTGTGCATCCAGCCTTCGGAGTCTATGGCTTCGGCCGTCCTGGCTGCGTCTTCCCAGTAACCCAGCATGACGGAATAGCCTCGGGTGCAAAGTTCTCCGGGGGATCCTCGAGGAACAGTACGCCCGCTCTCGTCCACCACCTTCACCTCCACATGGGGCATCACACGCCCTACGGTAGAGACGCGTCGCTCGACGCTGTCCTCGCGCCCGGATTGGAAGCTCACGGGACTGGTTTCCGTCATGCCATAGGCGATGGTGATTTCTCTCATGTTCATCTTGTCGATGACGTTGCGCATCACCTCGATAGGGCAGGGCGATCCCGCCATGATGCCGGTGCGCAAACTGGACAGATCGAAATGCGCGAATTCGGCGTGACCGAGTTCGGCGATGAACATGGTGGGAACGCCGTAAAGCGTGGTGCATTTCTCGGCTTGCACGGCCTTGAGAACCGCCAGCGGCTCAAAGCCCTCGGACGGATAAACCATCGCGGCGCCATGGGTGATACATCCCAGATTGCCCATCACCATGCCAAAACAATGATAGAGGGGCACCGGAATGCAAACACGGTCGTCTTCGGTCAAACCGATCTGTTCACCGACAAAGAAGCCGTTGTTGAGGATGTTGCGGTGGGACAGGGTCGCGCCCTTCGGAAATCCTGTGGTGCCGCTTGTGAACTGAATGTTGATCGGTTCGTCGGATCGCAGGCGCGCGCCAATCGTAGGCAACCGGGAATCCGGCTCTGTGGCGGCGACGCCATCGAACGGCATAAACCCGTCTTCGCCAGCGCCGATCAAAATGGCGTGTTGCAAATGCGGCAATTTCTTTTCGGCGCGGAGTTCGCAAATCATCTGCGCATATTCGATGCCGCGATGTGCTTTCGCCAAGACAAGCGCTTTGCAGCTCGACTTGTTCAAGGCGTATTCGAGTTCGGATTTGCGATAGGCGGGATTGATGGTGACGAGAATAAGCCCGGCTCTCGCGGCAGCGAATTGCGTCAGAGTCCACTCCGCGCAGGTGGGTGCCCAAATTCCGATGCGCTCGCCGGGATGAAGACCCAGCGTCAACAATCCGCTAGCGAGCCTGGTTACACGTTCGTCGAATTCTTCATAAGCCCAGAAGATATTTTGGTGGCGCGAAATCAGCGCGACACGCTTTTTATATTTCTGCGCAGCGTGGGAGAGCGAGCCACCGATGGTTTCTCCCAGAAGCGGAACAGAGGTCGCTCCGCTCACATAGCTGGGCGTGCTCATGCCTCGTGGAAACCTTCGATGAGACCGGGCCAGAAACCCTCTGCGCCGCGCGCGGCGGCGGTCTTGCCGATCACATCGGCCCAATGCCGGTCGTTGCCGTATTCACTGCGCCATACCCAAAGGCAGCGTGTGAATTTCTGCAAGCTGTATTCCTTGGTGAAGCCGATGGCGCCATGCACCTGATGTGCAATGGATGCCGCCAGACCCGCCGCGATATTGGCGCGCAGCTTCGCGCAGGCGATTTCGAACGCCGCATCGCCGCGATCGGCGGCACGGGCCGCGGCGTAAGATGCTGCGCGCGCGGCGGCGGATTCTTCCGCAAGAACCGCCAACTGCTGTTGAATTGCTTGGAAAGCCGCGAGAGGTTTGCCGAATTGCTGGCGGTGGCGCGTATGTTCGATCGATAGCGCCAGCGCTCCTGCCATCGCCCCCACCATCTGTCCGGCACGCGCCAGTGCCATGGCGTGAAAGCGTTTGTCTGCACTCCACCCGGCGGCCGGTGGCGCGGCGTCGATGATGGCTTCCGCAATCGGAAAGTTCAGCGCTTTTTCGCCGGCGGCGAAGAACACGCGATACGCATCCTCCCATCCGCCGCCGAAACCTCCCTTGGCTTCGCTCACCAGAACGAGGGACAGGCCGCTATTTTCTATGGCGCTCTCGTGCTGTGCGCGATCCGCGTTTTCCAAATCGGCAAAAACGCGGCTTGCCGTTTCCTGGAGAATTGCGCCGTGTTCGCTCATAGAAGTGCCCGCAAGATTGCGACGACATCGTGCCTCGGCGGAACCAAAGCCGCAACCGGCGGAACTCCAGCCGCTGCGGGCCGTTTTTCTATAGAAGAATGCCGTGGAGGCAAAAAAATGAGCGTGAACACAACCACCGGGTGGGTGCATCAACCTGCGGAAGACAATCGAATTCGTCAGCTAGATGCGACGGACGCTCGCGGCGGCGTGATCTCGGGCCGCGTCGTGACGATATTGGTGGTCAGTATTCTATTTGTCGGCGTGATATTCGCGATGCTGTGGCTGACAGGGGTCTAGAGGTCAATCCTTGGCGCGTTCGACATAGGAACCATCTTCCGTCAGCACCACGACGCGCGTTCCGGTTGTGATGTGCGTTGGCACCATGGTGCGTACGCCATTTGACAGCATGGCGGGTTTGAACGAACCGGACGCCGTTTGCCCCTTCATAACGGCTTCGGTGTCGACAATTTCGAACGTCGCGCGCGCCGGAATTTCCATGGACACGGGTGCGGTGTTGTAGGTCGCAAGACGTACTTCCATGTTTTCCATCAGATAGGGCGCCATATCGCCCACCACGTCCGAGCCGACATGGACCTGATCGAAGGTCTCGGGCTGCATGAAGACGTAGTGGTCGCCATCCTGATAAAGGTAGTTGAAAGTCTGGTATTCGATGAACGCCTTTTCCATGCTGTCGGTAGTTTTGTGGCGCTCGTTGATTTTGACCCCATCGGAGATGCGGCGCATTTCGAGCTGTGTGACGGGCGTGCCCTTGCCGGGGTGGATATTTTCCGCCGTCAACACGATATAAAGCTTGCCGTCTTTCTCGATGACATTGCCCTTGCGGACGTTGCTCGCCATAACCGAAACCACAGGAAACCTCACTGGATATCAAAGCCGCGCGGCGTATAGCAGGCGCGGACCAAAGGGCCAAGAGCGACAACTATGAGCCATTGGTGGAACCCCGAAAACCATGCGGATCGCAGGCCGGCGCTACTGGCGCGCGGGCGGATCAAGAAGGCGCTTCGGGCAAGATTCGAGGAGCAGGGCTTTACGGAAGTGGAATGTGGCGCGCTCGCGGTTTCGCCCGGGAACGAGGCGCATTTGCACGCCTTTGCCACGCAGCTCGTGACCACGGGCGGCGAGGCGCGGACGCTTTACCTCCACACCTCGCCGGAGTTCGCGTGCAAGAAACTGTTGGCGGCAGGGGAGACCCGGATTTTCGATTTTGCGCGCGTCTTTCGCAATCGCGAACGCACAACCACGCATGCCCCGGAATTCACCATGCTGGAATGGTACCGAGCGAACGAGGCCTATGAGAGCGTGATTTGCGATTGCCTGGATGTTGTGCGCATCGCCGCCGACGTGACGGGCCTCGCGCTACTCTCTTTCAAAGGGCGCGATTGCGATCCCCGTGCCGAAGCACAGCGTATGACCGTGGGCGATGCCTTCCTGCATCACGCGGGGATCGATTTGCTCAAGACTCTTTCGCCGCTCGGCGTGGGCGACCGCAACGCGCTGGCCTATGCCGCCAAACGCGGCGGCCTCGATGTCGCGGAGGACGACAACTGGGCCGATATTTTCTCGAAGATTTTGGTGGCGCGGGTCGAACCGAAGCTCGGCATCGGCGTGCCGACCGTTCTTTATGAGTACCCACGCTGCGAGGCGGCGCTGGCACGTGCCACCGGTCACGACGAACGCGTGGCGGAACGGTTTGAGTTGTATGTCTGTGGGGTAGAACTGGCCAATGGCTTCGGCGAACTCATCGACCCGTTCGAACAGCGAAAACGCTTTGAGCTGGAAATGGCCGAAAAAGAGCGCGTCTATGGCGAACGCTATCCGATCGACGAAGACCTGCTGCTCGCGCTGGCGCATATGCCGCCGTCGTCCGGCGTGGCGCTGGGTTTCGACAGGTTGGTGATGCTGGCAACCGGCGCGCGGAATTTGAGCGACGTGATCTGGACGCCGGTGCCTTAACGGTACTCGTCGTTGATTGTCGCCAGCGCGTTCGAACCGGGGCACAATTCTTTTTCGCCCAGACGATTCATCGGCGTCTTCGCCGTGTTCAGATGGGCGTGGATATCCTCGGCATTGTTGTCGATGTAGAGCAGTCCGGTAACGATATTGCCCCGCGCGACATGATGCTGGAGATAGGCCAGCGCAGCGGCGCGGTCGGTGGGATCGTAGTCGGGATGCAGCTTGGCGAGGTTGAGCGTCGATCCGTCATGCTGCGTCACGGTCGTGACGGTGCCAGGTTCGTAATCGGCCTTGAGTTCGGCGCGCGGCACCATGAAGTCGATGCGGTTCACCGCATCATTATGTTCGCGCACATAATCGTAGGACTTGCTGGAGCCGGGATTGTTGTTGAATTGCACGCAAGGGCTGATGACGTCCAGCAGCGCCGAGCCTTTGTGGCTGATCGCGCCTTTCAAGAGCGGCACCAACTGTTTCTTGTCACCAGAGAAGCTGCGCGCCACATAGGTCGCGCCGAGTAGCAGCGCCATCGACACCAGGTCGATGGGCGAATCCGAATTGACCGCCGTCTTACTGCGCGAGCCTTTGTCGGCGGTGGCGGAAAACTGACCCTTGGTGAGGCCGTACACGCCGTTGTTCTCGCAGATATAGGTCATGTTGATGCCGCGCCGCACGCAATGGGCGAATTGACCAAGGCCGATGGAGGCGCTGTCGCCGTCGCCGGAGACGCCGAGATAGATCAGATCGCGATTGGCGAGGTTGGCGCCGGTCAGCACGCTCGGCATGCGGCCGTGCACGGAATTGAAACCGTGGCTTTGGCCCAGAAAATAATCCGGCGTCTTCGACGAGCAGCCGATGCCCGATAGTTTCGCCACGCGATGCGGCTCGATGGCAAGTTCGAAACAAGCTTCGATCAACGCGGCGCTGATGGAATCATGTCCGCAACCGGCGCAGAGCGTCGAGATGCGTCCTTCGTAATCGCGGTGGGTGAAGCCCACGCTATTTTTCTTCAGGCCGGGGTGCTGAAATTTGGGCTTCGCTATGTATGTCATTCCGCGGCTTCCTTGCGGGTGATGGTCATGCGGTCGGTGATCTCACGGAGGATGAAGCGCGCGGTCACCGGTGCGCCGTCATAATGCAGGATCGAAATGAAACGCGCCGGATCGATGGAGCATTCATTGACGATCAGCTTGCGCAGCTGCGCGTCACGGTTCTGTTCGATGATGAATACCTGGTCGTGGGCGTTGATGAAGTCCACGACTTCATCGCTGAACGGAAAGCCGCGCACCCGCAGGCCGTCCAGGTAGAGGCCTTTTTCCTCCAGCCGGTGGAAGGCTTCTTCCATCGCCACCGATGTCGAGCCGAAATAGATCACGCCCCAGCGCGACGCCCGACCCGCAGCATGCTTCACCGGCGCGGGCACCATCTGCTTGGCGGTTTCGAACTTGCGTAGCAGCCGCTGCATATTGTCGGTGTAATCCTTGCCTTCTTCGCTATAGACGGCATAGGCGTTGTGCGATGAGCCGCGCGTGAAGTAGGTGCCCTTGGTCGGATGCTCGCCCGGCAGCGTGCGGTAAGGTATGGCATCGCCATCCACGTCAAGGTAACGCGCGAATTGCTTGCCGGCATCGAGATCGGCGGCGGTCATCACCTTGCCACGGTCGTATTTGCGGTTGTCGTCCCATTTCAGCGGATCGACCAGCCAGTCGTTCATGCCGATGTCCAGATCCATCATCACGAAGATGGGCGTTTGAAGGCGCTCGGCCAGATCGAACGCTTGCGCGGCCATCTCGAAAGACTCGTGCGGATCTTGCGGGAAGATCATCACATGCTTGGTGTCGCCATGTGAGGCATAGGCCGCGAGCAGAATGTCGGACTGTTGCGTGCGCGTCGGCATGCCGGTGGACGGGCCGCCGCGCTGGATGTCGAACACAACAGCCGGAACTTCGGCATAATAGGCGAGGCCGAAAAATTCCTGCATCAGCGAAATGCCGGGACCGGATGTCGCTGTGAAGGCGCGCGCGCCGTTCCAGTTGGCGCCCAAAACCATGCCGATGGCCGCGATCTCGTCCTCGGCCTGCACGATGGCGAATTTGTTTTCCTTGGTGACGGGATCGATGCGCAACGCCTTGCAATGGGCAGTGAAGGACTCTGCCAAAGAAGTCGAGGGCGTGATCGGATACCAGGCGCAGACCGTGGCGCCGCCATAGACCGCGCCCAATCCCGCTGCGTCATTGCCGCCGATGAAGATGCGGTCGCCGACCTTGTCCGCGCGCTCGACCTTCAGGTGACATTTGCCCGCAAGGTTTTGCTGCGCGTAATTGTGGCCAAGCTCCACGGCCTTCATGTTCAGCTTGATGAGCTTTTCCTTGCCGGGAAACTGCTCGTTGATCAGTGACTCGACGACGCTGGCCTCGAAGCCAAGCAGTGCCGACAGTGCGCCCAGATAGATGACGTTCTTCAGAAGCTGGCGCTCGCGCGGGATGGTGCCTTCCAGCGTGTTCGACAGCAGGGTCAGCGGCACGCCCAGAAGTGTGATGTCGTCGCGCGTCTTCTGCGTCGTCAACGCCTTGGTCGAATCGTAGAGCAGATATCCGTCCTGCTCGATCTCGTTGACGTCCTTGTTCCAGGTCTGCGGATTGAGCGCGACCATCAGGTCCACGCCACCGCGGCGGCCAAGCCAGTTGTGACCGGCGACGCGTACTTCGTACCACGTCGGCAGGCCTTGAATGTTCGAGGGGAAAATATTGCGCGAACAAACCGGCACGCCCATACGCAGCACGCAGCGTGCGAAGAGTTCGTTGGCGCTGGCTGAGCCTGAGCCGTTGACGTTGGCGAATTTGACGACGAAATCGTTTGTAGCGGTTATCGGCATGATGTTACGCCCCGACCGCGCGGTTACAGGCTTTCGCCGTGTCGAGATAGAACGCCTTCATGTCCCACGCGCCGGTCGGGCAGCGCTCGGCGCATAGCCCGCAATGCAGGCAGACATCTTCGTCCTTCACCATCACGCGGCCGGTTTTGAGATCCGTCGAGACATAGAGTTCCTGCGTCTGCGGATTGTTGGTCGGGGCGGTCAGATGCGTGCGCAGCACCGGTTCGGGGTCGTTCGGCGTGAAAGTGATGCAATCGACGGGGCAGATATCGACGCAGGCGTCGCATTCGATGCAGAGGCTCGTCTCAAACACCGTCTCGACGTCGCAATTCAAACAGCGCTGCGCTTCCTTGAAGCCCAGATCGCGCGTGAAGCCGAGTTCGACTTCCATGTTCACGTTGCGCAGGGTCAATTCGTTCGGTGCATGTGGAACCTTGAAGCGCAGATCGACGGACACGTCGTTATCATACGACCATTCGTGAATGCCCATCTTCTGGCTGACCAGCGTGGTCATTGGCGGTGGGCGCTTGGCGACGTCCTTGCCGTTGCAATGCATGTCGATGGAGAGTGCCGCTTCATGGCCATGCGCCACGGCCCAGATGATATTCTTGGGTCCGAACGCCGCATCGCCGCCGAAGAACACACGCGGATTGGTCGACTGCATCGTAACGGTATCGACCTTCGGCATGTCCCATTGGTCGAATTCAATGCCGACATCGCGTTCGATCCACGGGAAGGCGTTTTCCTGGCCCACGGCGACCAGCACGTCGTCGCACTCGATATGCACGTCCGGCTCACCCGCATTTACCAGCTTGCGGCGGCCTTTGTCATCATATTCGGCTTTGACTTTTTCGAACGTCACGCCCGTCAGCTTGCCGCTCGCGTGCGTGAATTCTTTTGGCACCAGGAAATTCAGAATCGGAATGCCTTCACGCGCGGCGTCTTCTTTCTCCCACGGCGAGGCTTTCATTTCCTCGAAGCCGGAGCGCACGACGACCTTCACTTCATCGCCGCCGAGGCGGCGCGACGTGCGGCAACAATCCATCGCAGTGTTGCCGCCACCCAGCACGATCACGCGTTTGCCGATCGACGTCGTGTGCCCGAACGAAACTGAGGCCAGCCAGTCGATGCCGACATGGATGTTCGCGCCCGCTTCCTTGCGGCCGGGAATTTCCAACTCGCGGCCGCGCGGCGCGCCGCAGCCGACGAAGATGGCGTCGTAATTTTCCACCAGCACTTTCTTCATGCTGTCGATCTTCTGACCGAACTTCGTTTCCGGTTTCAGGTCGAGAATGTAGTTGCATTCTTCGTCCAGCACGGTTTCCGGCAGACGGAATTTCGGAATCTGCGTGCGCATCATGCCGCCCGCATTCTTGTCCTGATCGTAGATCGTGACGTGATAGCCGAGCGGCAACAGATCGCGCGCCACGGTCAGCGACGCCGGACCGCCGCCGATCAGCGCAATGCGCTTGCCGTTCGGCGCGGCTGCGGCCTTCGGCATGCGCGCATGCACGTCGTCCTTGTTGTCGGCGGCGACCCGCTTCAGGCGGCAGATCGCGACGGGTTCTTCCTCGATGCGTCCGCGCCGGCAGGCCGGCTCGCAGGGGCGGTCGCAGGTGCGGCCGAGCACGCCCGGAAACACATTGCTCCACCAGTTGATCATATAGGCGTCGGAGTATTTGCCCTGCGCGATCAGGCGAATGTATTCGGGCACCGGTGTGTGCGCGGGACATGCCCATTGGCAGTCCACGACCTTGTGGAAATAATCTGGGTTGGCGATGTCGGTGGGCTTCATGCCGG